>JANWXJ010000023.1 GCA_025055335.1 Acetobacteraceae bacterium | reverse complement strand
CCGCATCGCCTGCTGATCCCGCCGGGTTGCCGCGCGCCGCGGCGCGGCGCCCTCGGCCGGCCGGGCGCGATCCCGCGTCCGCCCCGCCGTCAGGCCGCGCCGGCGGCCGACTTCGCGATCGGCGCGACGAACTGCGGCTCGGTGTCCCAGGGGAAGAGGATCCAGGTGTCCTGGCTCACCTCGGTGATGAAGGTGTCCACCGTCGGCCGCCCGGCGGGCTTGGCATAGACGGTCGCGAAATGCGCCTTGGGCAGCATGGAGCGGATCAGGCGGGCGGTGGTGCCGGTGTCTACGAGATCATCCAGGATCAGCCAGCCCTCGCCGTCGCCCGCCGCCGCCGGCGGCTTCGTCACCCGCGGCTCCCCCATCCGCTCCTCGTCGTAGGTGACGATCGAGACGCTCTCGATCACCCGGCAATCCAGTTCGCGGGCGATGATCGCCGCCGGGATCAGCCCGCCGCGCGTGATGGCGACGATTCCCGTGTAGGGCCCGCGCTCGATCAGCCGCCAGGCGAGCGCCTTGCAGTCGCGGTGCAGCTGGTCCCACGTGACGGTGTAGTAGCGCTTCGCCATCTCAGTGCACCCGGCCTCCGTTCGGCACGGGGACATCCGGCCGAAGCAGCACGACATCCCCGGCCGCATCCGGCAGCCCGAGGACCAGAACCTCGCTCACGAAGCCGCCGATCCTGCGGGGCGGCAGGTTCACCGCCGCGATCACCTGCCGCCCGATCAGCCGCTCTGGCGTGTAGTGCGCGGTGACCTGCGCGGAGGACCGCTTCACCCCGATCTCGGGGCCGAAATCCACCCACAGCCGGATGGCGGGCTTGCGCGTCCCCTCGGCGGGGCGCGCCTCCGCCACCGTGCCCACGCGAAGGTCGAGCGCGGCTAGGGCGGCGAGGGCATCGGCGGCGGACATGCGCCCCGATAGCGCGCGGCGCGGCGGGGCGGAAGGGGGCGGCGGTTGCCCCTGCGCGCCGCCCGTGCTTGCTTCCGCCCCCCGCCCGGAGGCCCCGCCCGCATGACCGACCCGCTGCCGCCCCCGCCCGTCTTCCGCTGCGATGGCGAACGCGCCCTCGTCACCGGCGCCTCGCGCGGCATCGGGAAGGCGGCGGCGATCGCGCTCGCCCAGGCCGGGGCGGAGGTGACCCTCGCCGCCCGCAGCGTCGGCGAATGCGAGGAGACCGCCGAGGCGCTGCGCGCGGCGGGCCTTGCCGCGCGCGCCGCCGCCCTCGACGTGACGGACCGCGCCGCCGTCCGCGCCTTCGTTGCCGCCGAACCGCCCTTCGGCATCCTGCTCAACAACGCCGGCACCAACATCCGCGAACCCTTCCTCGAGGTGCGGGACGACAGCCTCGAACATCTGCTCGACCTCAATGTCCGGGCGATGTTCACCGTGGCGCAGGCGGTGGCGAGGCGGCTCGTCGAGGCCGGGCGGCCCGGCAGCCTGATCAACGTCTCCTCGATCAACGGCCATCGCGGCGGCGTCAACCGCAGCGTCTACACCGCCACCAAACACGCGGTGGAGGGCGCGACGAAGGGCATGGCCGCCGAGCTCGGCCCGCACGGCATCCGCGTGAACACCCTCTGCCCCTTCTTCGTCGAGACGCCGCTCACCGCCGGCATCCTGTCCGACGAGAAGTTCCGCGCCGCACTCGAACGCCGCGTGCCCCTGGGGCGGATCCTCCGCACCGAGGATCTCCTCGGCGCCGTCGTGTTCCTCGCCTCGCCGGCCTCGGCCATGGTCTCGGGCCTCGCGCTGCTCGTCGATGGCGGGTTCAGTGTGCAGTAGGGCAGGGGAGGGATGCGGGATTTCCACGCCCCCGGCCGCAGCCAGGTGATCGCCACCGGCGCCATGGCCGCAACCTCCATGCCGGCGGCGACGATGACGGCGCTGGATGTGCTGCGCCGGGGCGGCAATGCGCTCGATGCGGCGATCGCGGCCGCAGCCACCCTCGCGGTGATCGAGCCGCAGTCCACCGGCCTCGGCGGGGACTGCTTCTGCCTCTACGCGCCGGCCGGGACCGGGCAGGTGGTGGCGCTGAACGGCTCCGGCCGCGCCCCCGCCGCCGCGACGGCAGAGGCGCTGGTCTCGCGCGGGGTTGCGCGGATCGAGGTGCAATCCCCGCATGCCGTCACCATCCCCGGCGCCGTCGCGGCCTGGGAAGCCCTCTGGCGCGCCCACGGCAAGGCGCCGTGGGACAGCCTGTTCCAGGACGCGATCCGCTTCGCCGAGCACGGCCACCCCGTGCATGCGCGGGTGGCGTGGGACTGGGCGGCGGGCGCCGCGAAACTCGCCGCCGACCCGGCCGCCGCCCGGCTGTTCCTGAAGGACGGCGCGCCCTATGCGGAAGGCGACATCCTGGTGCAGCCGGCTCTTGCCCGCACGCTCCGCGCCATCGCCGCGCGCGGCGCCCGCGCCTTCTACGAGGGCGGCATCGCCGCCGGCATCGTCGCCACGCTGCGGGCGAAGGGCGGCCTGCACACCGAGGAGGATTTCGCCGCCGGCGCCACGGCCGCCGAGTTCGTCGCCCCGATCCGCCGCGGCTACCGCGGCCACGAGGTGGTGGAATGCCCGCCGAACGGCTCGGGCGTGATCGCGCTCATGCTGCTCGGCATGCTCGAGGGCTTCTCCCCGCCGCCGGGCGGGCCGCTCTCCGTCACCCGCCTCCACCGCCACATCGAGGCGGCGCGGCTTGCCTACCGCGACCGCGACGCCTTCCTGGCCGACCCCGCGGAGGCCGAGGTGCCGCTCGCCCGGCTGCTGTCGGATGCGTATCTCGGCGCGCTCCGCGCCCTGATCCGCGACGACTCGGCGATGCCGGAACTGCCGCCCGCCGGTGCGGCCGAATGGCTGCCGCGGCACGAGGACACCGTCTATCTCTGCGTCGTGGACCGCGACGGCAACGCCTGCTCCTTCATCAACAGCCTGTTCGAGGCGTTCGGTTCCGGCATCGCCGACGAGGCCTCGGGCGTGCTGCTGCACAACCGCGGCACGGGCTTCCGGATCGAGCCGGGCCACCCGAACTGCATCGCGCCGATGAAGCGCCCGCTGCACACCATCATCCCCGCCCTGCTGATGAAGGGCGGCGAGGCGGTGATGCCCTTCGGCGTGATGGGCGGGCACTACCAGCCCATGGGCCAGTCCTGGTTCCTCGCGAACCACCTCGACCACGGGCTCGATCTGCAGGAATCGCTCGATCTGCCGCGCATCTTCCCGCGCGATGGCGAGATCCAGTGCGAACACGGCGTGCCGGAGGAGGCGCTCGCCGGGCTCGCCGCGCTCGGCCACCGCCCCGTGCGCTGGGCCAAGCCGCATGGCGGCGGCCAGGCGATCCTGATCGACCGCGCGCGCGGCGTGCTGGTCGGCGCGTCGGATGCGCGCAAGGACGGCTGCGCGATGGGGCTGCCATGACCGAACCCTGCGATCGTCCCGCCACCGAGGCGCGCCGGCTGATCGGCCGCAAGCGCCTCTCCCCGGTCGAGCTGCTCGAGTCCTGCCTTGCCCGAATCGCGCGGGTGAACCACGCGGTGAACGCGGTGGTGGCGCTCGACGAATCGCGCGCCCGTGAGGCCGCCCGCGCCGCCGAGGCCGCCGTGGTTCGGGGCGAGCGGCTTCCGCCGCTGCACGGGCTGCCGCTCGGCATCAAGGATCTCGAGGAGACGGCGGGGCTCCGCACCACCTTCGGCAGCCCGCTCTTCGCCGATCATGTGCCGGCGCAGGACCAGGGGATGGTCGCGCGCCTCAGGGCCGCGGGCGGGATCGTGCTCGCCAAGACCAACACGCCCGAGTTCGGCGCCGGGGCCAACACCCGGAACGTGGTGTATGGCGCAACCGGCAACCCCTTCGACCCGACGCGCTCGGCGGCCGGCTCCTCCGGCGGCTCGGCCGTTGCGCTCGCGACCGGCATGCTGCCGCTCGCCTCCGGCTCCGACATGGGGGGATCCTTGCGCAACCCGGCGGCGTTCAACGGCGTCGTCGGCTTCCGGCCCTCGCCGGGGGTGGTGCCGAACGAGCTGCGCGGGCTCGGCTGGTCGCACCTCTCCACCCTCGGCCCGATGGCGCGGACGGTGCCCGATCTCGCCCTGTTCCTCTCCTGCATGGCGGGCGACGACGCGGCCGATCCGCTCGCCTATACGCTGCCCGGAATGGCGGTGCGCGAGGGCCTCGGCGCGACGCTTCCGCGGGTGGATCTCTCCGCCATCCGCTGCGCCGCCACCGAGGATTTCGGCATCGCCCCGGTCGAGGCGCATATCCGCCGCGTCTTCCGCGCCCGGATCGAGGCGATCCGCCCCCTCTTCGCCGCCGTGATCGAGGCCAGCCCCGACTGCCGCGGCACCGACGAGGCCTTCGCCACCCTGCGGGCGATGAACTTCGTCGCGGCGCACGCCGAGAAGGTCCGCCGCGCCCCCGACAAGGTCGGGCCCAATGTGCGGAGCAACGTCGCCGACGGCCTCAGGCTCGGGCTCGAGGACTGCGCCCGGGCGCTGTCCGAGCAGACGCGAATCTACCGCGCCTGGCAGCGCTTCTTCGCCGAGAGCGGGGTGGACGCGATCCTCTCTCCCGCGATCACCGTCTCGCCCAGGCCGTGGCGGGAACTCTACCCCGAGCGGATCGACGGGCAGCCGACGAAGTCCTATTTCCACTGGCTCGCGCTCGCCTACGCCACCACCCTCGTCGGCCATCCCTCGCTCGTGCTGCCGGTCGGCGTGGACGAGGCGGGCTTCCCCTTCGGCCTGCAGATCGTCGGCCGCCGCGGCGCCGATGCCGAGGTGCTGGCGATCGGCGCCGCGCTCGAATCGGCGCTCGCCGGGGATGCCGCGCTGTCGCGCCCGGTGCCGGATCTCGCGCGGCTCGCGTTCGCTCCGCCGATCTCGGCCGCCGAGGGCTTCCTCTCCTGGGCATGAAAGGGCGCGGTTGCGCCCTGCCCCGCGCGGGGATACCCCGCCCGGCATGGCGTACGGCACGGGCGGCGCGGGGCGCAGCGGCGGCCTCGATTCGGCGGCGGTGAAGGCCGCCTATCGGCGCTGGGCCGGGGTGTATGATGCGGCCTTCGGCCTCGTCTCCGCCCTGGCCCGGCGCCGGGCCGTGGCGCTTGCGAACCGGCTGCCCGGCGAGCGGGTGCTCGAGGTGGGGGTGGGCACCGGCCTCGCCCTGCCGCACTACGGGCCGGGCAAGAGCGTGGTCGGCGTCGATCTCTCGCGCGAGATGCTGCGCAAGGCGCGGGAGAGGGTCGAGCGCGGGCGCCTGTCCCATGTGCTCGGCCTGTTCGAGATGGACGCGCAGGCGATGGGCTTCGCCGATTCGTCCTTCGATGTCGCGGTCGCGATGTTCACCGCCTCGGTGGTGCCCGATGCCCGGGCCCTGTTCGCCGAGATGATGCGCGTGGTCCGCCCGGGCGGGTATCTGGTGTTCGTCAACCACTTCCGGGCCGAGGGCGGGCCGCGCCTGTGGGTGGAGCGGGCGATGGCCCCGGCGGCGCGGCTGCTCGGCTGGCACCCGGATTTCGGGCGGGAGGAGCTGGCGGATCCGGCGGTGGCGCGGCCCGAGATCGTCGAGGCCTGCCCGCCCCTCGGGCTGTTCACCCTCCTTGCCTACCGCCGGCCGGAAGCGCCCTGACGCCGGGGGCGGAACGGATGCCGGGCGGGGTTGTGGCGGGCGAAACCGCGCCCTAATGTCCGCCTGTCAGAGTATTCGTGATCCTGAATATACGGCCGGGTGCCGGACGGCTGAGGCGGATGTGCCTTCGGGCACGGCCGCCGCGCTGCTCGGCCCGCCGGAAGGGGAGCCGGCAGGTGATGGCACGCTTGTTTGCGCGGCTTGGCGCCGCACTCCTCGGGACGCTCGGCGGCCTCGCCGCGCTGCCCGCCCTGGCGCAGCAGCGGGGTGGCGTTGTCGGGGCGCCCGAGCCCTGGGCGACGGGGTGGCAGCCCTCGGGCGGCCCGATCATGGACCGGATCGCCGCCTTCAACGGCCTCGTGTTCTGGATCATCGTCGGCATCACGCTGTTCGTGCTGGCGCTGCTCCTGTGGGTGGTCTGGCGCTACCGCGCGAGCGTGAACCCGAACCCGTCCCGCACCAGCCACAACACCACGCTCGAGATCGTCTGGACGGTGATCCCGGTGCTGATCCTGTTCGTGATCGCGGTGCCGTCCTTCCAGCTCGTGTACTACCAGGACCGCGCGCGCGAGCCGGCGATGACGATCAACGTCGAGGGCCGGCAGTGGTACTGGCACTACCGTTTCCCGGACCACGGCGGCTTCGCCTTCGACAGCTATCCGCTCGCCGAGAACGAGCTCCGTCCCGGCCAGTTCCGCAACCTCGAGGTGGACAACCAGCTCGTCATCCCCGTCGGCCAGGACATCCGCGTGCTGACGACGGGGGTGGACGTGATCCACTCCTTCTTCGTCCCCTCGCTCGGCGTGCAGCGCTACACGATCCCCGGCCGCACGCTGGAAACCTGGATGCGCGCCGACCGCCCCGGCACCTATTACGGGCAGTGCAACCAGATCTGCGGGGTGAACCACTGGTTCATGCCGATCGTGGTGCGCGCCGTGCCGCAGGCCGATTTCGAGGCCTGGGTGGCGCAGGCGCGCCAGCGCTTTGCGCAGGGCCTGCCGCCGCTCCCGGTCGAGCAGGCCGTCGCCGCCGCGCGCGGCGAGACCGCCACCGCTTCCCTCCGGCAGTGATGCCGGCAACGACCCATCGCTGAGACGGCGAAAGGACAGACGGCCATGGCTTCCGCCACCGACGCGCATCACGGCCACGACGCGCACCACGACCACAAGCCTGGGTTCGTGCAGCGCTGGCTGTTCAGCACGAACCACAAGGACATCGGCACGCTCTACATCATCTTCTCGCTGGTCGCCGCGGTCGTCGGCGTGTTCCTGTCCTTCCTGATGCGGCTCGAGCTGCAGCAGCCGGGCATGCAGATCTTCGCCGACGGGCAGATGTGGAACGCCTATGTCTCGGCGCACGGGCTGATCATGGTGTTCTTCGTGATCATGCCGGCGCTGATCGGCGGCTTCGGCAACTGGTTCGTGCCGATCATGATCGGCGCGCCGGACATGGCCTTCCCGCGCCTCAACAACATCAGCTTCTGGCTGCTGGTGCCGGCGTTCATCCTGCTCACCGCCAGCCTGTTCGTCGGCGGCGGCCCCGGCGCGGGCTGGACGATCTACCCGCCGCTGTCGGGACGCACCGGCGAGGTGCTGTACCAGACCGGCCCGGCGATGGACATGGCGCTGTTCGCGCTGCATCTCGCCGGCGCCTCCTCGATCCTGGGCGCGGCCAACTTCATCACCACCATCTTCAACATGCGCGCCCCCGGCATGACGCTGCACAAGATGCCGCTGTTCGTGTGGTCCATGCTGGTCACCGCCTTCCTGCTGCTGCTGGCGGTGCCGGTGCTGGGCGGCGCCATCACCATGCTGATCACCGACCGCAACTTCGGCACCGCCTTCTTCGATCCGGCCGGGGGCGGCGATCCGGTGCTGTTCCAGCACCTGTTCTGGTTCTTCGGCCACCCCGAAGTGTACATCATGATCCTGCCGGCCTTCGGCATCATCAGCCACGTGGTGGCCACCTTCAGCCGCAAGCCGGTGTTCGGCTATCTCGGCATGGCCTACGCGATGGTGGCGATCGGCGTCGTGGGCTTCGTCGTGTGGGCGCACCACATGTACACCTCCGGCATAGACGTGGACACGCGCGCCTACTTCATGGCCGCGACGATGATCATCGCCGTGCCCACGGGCATCAAGATCTTCTCCTGGATCGCCACCATGTGGGGCGGGTCCATCGAGCTCAAGACGCCGATGCTGTTCGCCATCGGCTTCATCTTCCTCTTCACGGTGGGTGGCGTGACGGGCGTCGTGCTCGCCAACGCCAGCATCACGCAGGTGCTGCACAACACCTACTACGTGGTGGCGCACTTCCACTACGTGCTCAGCCTCGGTGCGGTGTTCGGCATCTACGCCGGCATCTACTACTGGATCGGCAAGATGTCCGGCCGCCAGTACCCCGAGTTCTGGGGCAAGGTGCATTTCTGGCTGACCTTCGTCGGGGTGAACATGACGTTCTTCCCGATGCACTTCCTCGGCACCCAGGGCATGCCGCGGCGCTACCCGGATTATCCGGACGCGATGTGGGGCTGGAACTTCGTCTCCTCGGTCGGCTCCTACATCGCGATCGCCAGCTTCGTCGTGTTCTTCTACGTGATGTGGCTGACCTTCCGGAAGGGCGAGAAGGCCGCGGCCAACCCGTGGGGGGCGGGCGCAACCACGCTCGAGTGGCGCGTGCCCTCGCCGCCGCCCTTCCACACCTTCGACGAACTGCCGCGGATCCGCTGATGCCGGACGGCGGCGCGCATCCCATCCCTGCGCGGGAGGCGGCGTTCCGCGTCGCCTCCTCCGAGGTCGGCGACTGGATCGCGCTGCTGAAGCCGCGGGTGATGACGCTCGTCGTCTTCACCGGCCTCGTCGGGCTGCTGGTCGCGCCCGGCTCGCTCCATCCGGCGCTCGGCGCCGTCGCGGTGCTGTGCATCGCGGTGGGCGCGGGCGCGGCGGGCGCCATCAACATGTGGTACGACCGCGACATCGATTCGGTGATGCGCCGCACCGCCGCCCGCCCCATCCCGGCCGGGCGGATCGACCCGGCCGCCGCGCTCGGCTACGGCGTCACGCTCGCCGTCGCCGCGGTCGTGGTGCTCGGGCTTGCCACCAACTGGGTCGCGGCCGGCATCCTCGCCTTCTCCATCTGGTTCTATGCCGTCGTCTACACGATGTGGCTGAAGCGCCGCACGCCGCAGAACATCGTGATCGGGGGCGCTGCCGGCGCCTTCCCGCCCGTGATCGGCTGGGCGGCCGTCACGGGCGACGTCTCGCTCGTGCCGCTGCTGCTGTTCGCCGTCATCTTCCTCTGGACGCCGCCGCATTTCTGGGCGCTGTCGCTGTTCGCCCACGGCGATTATGCGCGCGCCGGCGTGCCGATGCTCCCCGTGGTGGCGGGGGCCAAGCGGACGCGGCGGGCGATCGTCGCCTATGCCGCCGTTCTGGCGCCGCTCGGTGCCTCGCCCTGGCTCGTCGGCTTCGCCTCGGCGGCCTATGGCGTGGCGGCGCTGGCGCTCGGGCTCTGGTTCCTCGCCGCCTGCGTCGGCGTGCTGCGCGAGGCGCAGGATCCGGCCGGCGTCAGCCTGGCCGGCGACGCCGCGGCCAAGCGCGCCTTCCGCGTCTCGATCCTCTACCTCTTCGGCCTGTTCGGCGCGCTCGCGCTCGACGTGCTGATCCTCCGCGGCACGGGCGGCTGACGCCATGGCCGCGCGCGAGGACCGCATCCCTGGCCTGAGCGAGGAGGAGAACCGCGCCTTCTTCCGCCGCCGCCGCGCGCGCAACTGGGCGATCCTGCTGCTGCTGGTCGGACTCGTGGCGCTGTTCTACGTCATCTCCATCGCGCGGCTGAGCCGCCTCTGATGCCGGCCATGCGGTCCCGCCCCGACGCCGCCGCCCTCGCCCGGCGCAACCGCCGGACGGCGCTTGCCGCCTTCGGCCTCGTCGCGGTCATGGCCGGCGTCTCCTTCGCCGCGGTGCCGCTGTACGACCTGTTCTGCCGCGTCACCGGCTTCAACGGCACGGTGCGGGTGGGCCAGGCCGCGCCCGGCGCGGTGTCGGAGCGCACGATCACCGTCCGCTTCAACGCCACCACCCACCCGAACCTCCCCTGGCGGTTCGAGCCGGGCCAGCAGGCCGTCACCCTCCGGCTCGGGGAGGAGGGGATGGGCTTCTACCTCGCCCGCAACCTCGCCGACCGGCCGGTCGAGGGCGTCTCCACCTACAACGTCACGCCCGAGGTGGCGGGGCGCTACTTCCACAAGGTGGCCTGCTTCTGCTTCGAGGCGCAGACGCTCCAACCCGGCCAGCAGGTGGACATGCCGCTCGCCTTCTGGGTGGATCCGCGCATCGCCGAGGATCCGAACACCCGCGACATCCGCACCATCACCATCAACTACACCTTCTTCCGCACCCTCGCGGATGCCGAGCGCGCCGGCGCTCTCGCCTCCGCGGGGCAGCATGTCGGCCGCGGAGCGCGCTGACATGCCGCCCACCCCGTCCCCAACCGCCGCACCACCGCCGAGGAAGCCCTGACCATGGCCGGAACCCCGCAGAACGGCGCGAGCCCCTACAAGCACCCCTACCACCTCGTGGATCCCTCGCCCTGGCCGCTGCTCGGCGCCTTCGCCGGCGGCGCCTTGCTGTTCGGCATCGTCCTCTACGCCCACTACCGCATCGGCTGGGTGATGATCGGCGGGCTTCTCGCCACGCTCGCCGTGATGTTCCTGTGGTGGCGCGACGTGGTGAAGGAAAGCCGGACGCCCGGGCTGCACTCGGCCGTGACGCGGCTCGGCCTGCGCTACGGCATGATGCTGTTCATCGCCTCCGAGGTGATGTTCTTCGTCGCCTTCTTCTGGGCCTATTTCCACTTCGCGATCTATCCCGAGCATGTCTCCGGCGCGACGCGCCCAGTGTGGCCGCCCGCCGGCATCCACACCTTCGACCCGTGGCACCTGCCGCTGCTCAACACGCTCATCCTGCTGCTGTCCGGCACCACCGTCACCTGGGCGCACCACGCGCTGCTGCAGGACGACCGCAAGTCCTTCCTGATCGGCCTCGCTCTCACCATCGGGCTCGGCATCTTCTTCACGACGCTGCAGGCCTACGAGTACTCGAAGGCGCCGTTCCCCTTCACCGGCGGCGTCTATCCGTCGGTGTTCTTCCTGGCCACCGGGTTCCACGGCTTCCACGTCATCATCGGCACGATCTTCCTCACCGTCTGCTTCTTCCGCGGCCTTGCGGGGCACTTCACGAAGGAGAAGCACTTCGGCTTCGAGGCCGCCGCCTGGTACTGGCACTTCGTGGACGTGGTGTGGCTGTTCCTGTTCGTCTCGATCTACGTCTGGGGCGCGGGGCCGGTGCAGCACTGACGGCGCGCCCCTCCCGCCGCGGCGTCCTCTGGCCGGTCGCCGCGGCGCTTCCCGTCCTCTGCGTCCTGCTGGCGCTCGGCTGGTGGCAGCTGCAGCGCTGGCAGTGGAAAACGGCGCTGCTCGCGCGGATGGACGCGGCGGAGGCCGCCCCGCCCGCACCGCTCGGCCCCGCCCCCGAGCCCTTCGCCCGCGTGCTCGCCGAAGGCGTGCTCGACGCCTCCCGCGCCGCCCTCGTCGGGCTCGAGCCGCGCCAGGGCACGCTCGGCGCGCGCCTCGTCGTGCCGCTCATCCGCGAGGGAGCACCACCCGTGCTCGTGGATCTCGGCTGGGTGCCGCAGGGCGCGCGCGGGCCGGTCCCCGAAGGCCGCGTCTCCATCCTCGGCTTCGTCCACCCGGGAGAGGCGCGCTCCTGGCTCGCCGCCAGCGACGACACCTCGGCGCGCCACTTCTACACCTTCGATCCGCCGGGGATCGCCGCCGCCCTCGGCCTGCCGCACGCGGAAGCCTTCGCGCTCGTGCGCCTCGGCCCGCCCGGCTTGCCCGACCCGGCCCGCGCCATTCCGCGCCCGCCGAACAACCATCTCGGCTATGTCATCACCTGGTGGGGGCTGGCGCTGTCCCTGATTGTCGTGGTCGGCGCCTTCCTGTTCCGCCGCCTCCGGAGCCCGCCATGACCGCGCTTGCCCGCCTCTCCGCCCGCTTTTCCCGCATCGCCGCGCTGGAGGAGGCCGCCGGCATGCTCCACTGGGATGCCGCGGCGATGATGCCGGAGGGGGGCGCCGCCGCGCGGGCCGAGCAGCTCGCCACCCTCGCCGGCCTCTCGCACGAACTCCTCATCGCGCCCGAGGTCGCGGCCGATCTCGCCGCCGCCGAGGCCGAGGGCGAGTGGCAGGCGGCCAATCTGCGGCTGATGCGCCGCGCCCACGCCCGCGCCGCCTGCCTGCCCACGGCCCTCGTCGAACGCTCGGCGCGCGCCAACTCGGCGTGCGAGAAGCTCTGGCGACGTGCCAAGGCGGCGGCCGATTTCGCCCTTGTCGCCCCGGCGCTGTCCGAGGTGCTCGCCTGCCAGCGCGAGATCGCCGCGCGCCTGTCCGACGCGCTCGGGCTTTCGCCTTATGATTCGCTGATGGACGGCCACCAGCCCGGCGTCACCGCGGCCGAGGTGGAGCCGGTGTTCGCCGCCTACGAGGCCTTCCTGCGCGAGGCGCTGCCGCGCGCGGAAGCGATCCAGGCGGCGAAGCCCGCGCCGATCCCGCTGCCCGGGCCGTTCCCCGCCGCCGCCCAGCGCGCCCTCTGCCGCAGCCTCGCCGAGCGCGTGGGGCTCGAGCCTGCGCATTTCCGCCTCGACGAAAGCCTGCACCCCTTCTGCGGCGGCACGCCGACCGACGTGCGCATCACCACCTTCTACGACGAGGCCGATGTGGCCAAGGCCCTCCTCGGCGTGCTGCACGAGAGCGGCCACGCCCTCTACGAACGCGGGCTGCCGGCGGCCTGGGCGCGCCAGCCGGTCGGGCAGGCGGCGGGGATGGCGGTGCACGAATCGCAATCCCTCATCATCGAGATGCAGGCCTGCCGTTCCGACGCCTTCCTCTCCTGGCTCGGCCCGAGGCTGCACGAGGCCTTCGGCGGCGATCCCGCGCCCTACGCGCCGGAGAATCTCGCCCGCGTCTGGCGCCGCGTGGGGCGGGGCTTCATCCGCGTGGACGCCGACGAGCTGACCTACCCCGCCCATGTCATCCTGCGCTTCCGGCTGGAGCGGGCGCTGATCGCGGGCGAGCTCGAGGTGCCGGAGCTGCCCGCCGCCTGGAACGAGGGGATGCGCGGCCTCCTCGGAATCACCCCGCCCGACGACGCGAAGGGCTGCCTGCAGGACATCCACTGGCACGACGGCGCCTTCGGCTATTTCCCCTCCTACACGCTCGGCGCCATGGCCGCCGCGCAGCTCATGGCCGCCGCCCGCGCCGTGACAGCGGGGCTGGATGAGGCGCTGGCGCGAGGGGATCTCTCGCCGCTTGTCGGCTGGCTGCGCGCGAAGGTCCACGCCCAGGGCGCGCGGCTCGGCTTCCAGGACCTGCTGCGCGAGGCCACCGGCAAGCCGCTCGACCCCGCCGACTTCATGGCCCATCTGACGCGGCGCTACCTGACCGCCTGACTTGCCCCGCGCGCCCCGCCGCCGCACAAGGGGGCCATGCGCTACGTCTCCACCCGCGGGCAGGCCGCGTCCCGCGATTTCGAGGGGGTGCTGCTGGCTGGCCTCGCCGAGGATGGCGGGCTGTTCGTCCCCGAAGCCTGGCCCACCCTCTCCGCCGCAGAATGGCGGAGCCTCCGCGGCCTGCCCTACCCGGCGCTCGCCGCCCGGCTGCTCGCCCCCTTCGTCGGGGCCACGCTCGATCCCGCCGTGCTCGAACGTCTCTGCGCCGAGGCCTATGGCGGCTTCGCGCACCCGGCCGTCACGCCGCTCGTGCAGATCGGGCACGGGCAGTTCGTGCTCGAGCTGTTCCATGGCCCCACGCTCGCCTTCAAGGACGTGGCGCTGCAGCTCCTCGGCCGGATGTTCGATCATGTGCTGGCGCGCTCCGGCCGGCGCCTCACCATCGTCGGCGCCACCTCGGGCGACACCGGCTCGGCCGCCATCGAGGCCTGCCGCGGCCGCGCTTCGGTGGACATCGTCATCCTGCATCCGCACAACCGCACGAGCGCCGTGCAGCGGCGGCAGATGACGACGGTGGCCGCCCCGAACGTCGCCAACATCGCGATCGAGGGCAGCTTCGACGACTGCCAGGACCTCGTGAAGGCGATGTTCAACGACGCCGCCTTCCGCCGGGAGGTCTCGCTCGGCGCCGTCAACTCCATCAACTTCGCGCGCATCGCGGCGCAGATCCCCTACTACGCCTATGCGGCGCTGGCGCTCGGTGCGCCGGATCGCGCCGTCGCGTTCGCCGTGCCCACCGGGAACTTCGGCAATGTGCTCGCCGCCTGGGCGGCCGGGCGCATGGGCCTGCCGGTCGAGCGGCTGATCGTCGCGTCCAACCGCAACGACATCCTGGCGCGCTTCTTCGCCGCCAACGACATGCGGATCGCCCCGGTCGAGCCTTCGCTCTCGCCCTCGATGGACATCCAGGTCTCCTCGAACTTCGAGCGGCTGCTGTTCGAACTCCTCGGCCGCGACGCGGCGGCGACGCGCGGCATCATGGAACGCTTCCGGGCCGAGGGCCGGATGCCGGTGCCCGAGGCCGCCTGGGCCGCCGCCCGCGCGCTCTTCCGCGGCTTCGCCCTGGACGATCCGGGGACGCTTTCGGAGATCCGCCGCCTGCATCGCGAGGCGGGGTATCTCGCCGACCCGCACAGCGCGATCGGCACCGCCGCCGCCCGGGCGCTCGCGCCAGAGGACCGGGCGGTGCCCGTCGTCGCCGCCGCCACCGCCCATCCGGCGAAGTTCCCCGAGGCGGTCGAGCGCGCGACCGGCGTCCACCCCGCCCTGCCGCCGCAGCTTGCCGACCTGTTCGAGCGCGAGGAGCGCTTCGCCGTGCTGCCCCCCGATCTCGGGGCGGTGCAATCGGCGGTGCGCGCCCATATCCGGCGAAACCTTCCCGTGGGAGCCGCATGAGCGACACCGCAAGACTGACCCGCCTGCCGAATGGCCTGACCGTCGTCTCCGACACCATGCCGCGCGTCGAGACCGTGAGCCTCGGCGCCTACATCGCCGCCGGCACGCGCGACGAGGCGGCGGCCGAGAACGGGGTTTCCCACTTCCTCGAGCACATGGCCTTCAAGGGCACGGCGCGGCGCGATGCGATCGCGATCTCGGCCGAGATCGAGGGGGTGGGCGGCCACCTCAACGCCTACACCGCGCGCGAGCAGACGGCCTATTACGCCAAGGTGCTGAAGGAGGACGCGGCGCTCGCCGCCGACATCATCGGCGACATCCTGACGCATTCGGTGTTCGATCCGGCCGAGATTGAGCGCGAGCGCGGCGTGATCCTGCAGGAGATCGGCCAGGCCAACGACACGCCGGACGACATCGTGTTCGACCATTTCCAGGCCGTCGCCTACCCCGACCAGCCGATGGGCCGCCCGACCCTCGGCACCGTGGAGACGGTGCGCGCCATCACGCGCGACACGCTCCTGGGCTACCTGTCTCGGCACTACGCGCCCGGGCGCATCGTCGTCGCCGCCGCCGGGGCGATCGGGCACGAGGCGCTGCTCGAGCTCGTGGCGAAGCACTTCCAGGACCTTCCCGCGGGCGGCGAGGCGAGGCCCGAGCCCGCCCGCTACCGGGGCGGGGAGTACAGGGAGGAGCAGGACCTCGACCAGGTGCACATCGTGCTCGGCTTCGAGGGGGTGCCCTACCGCGATCCGCTGCACTACCCGGTCATGCTGCTCGCGACACTGCTCGGCGGCGGCATGTCCTCGCGGCTGTTCCAGGAGATCCGGGAACGCCGCGGCCTCGTCTATGCGATCAGCGCCTTCGCGACGCCCTTCCAGGATTCCGGCCTGTTCCAGATCTACGCCGGCACCGGCGAGGCGGAGGCCGCCGAGCTCGTGCCGGCCACGCTGTCCGAGCTCCGCCGCGTCCGCCGCGACGTGACGGCCGAGGAGCTCGAGCGCGCCAAGGCGCAGCTCCGCGCCAGCCTGCTGATGAGCCTCGAATCCACCGGCTCGCGCTGCGAGCAGCTCGCCCGTCAGGTGTTCGTGCATGGCCGCCTCGTGCCGGTCGAGGAGACGAAGGCGAGGATCGCCGCCGTCACGCTCGAGGATGTCGCCGCCGCCGCGCGGCGGGTGTTCTCGAGGCCGCCGACTCTCGCCGTGCTCGGGCCGCACCGGCGTGTCGCGCCGGTCGCCGAGATGGCCGAGCGCCTCGCGGCATGACCGACCTCGAGCTGCTCGACTCCCTCCTCTCCGCGGCGAAGCGCGCGGGGGCGGAGGCGGCGGACGCGCTGTTCCTCCGCTCCGACAGCCTCTCGGTGCAGCGCCGCCTCGGCAAGGTGGAGCAGGTGGAGCGCTCGGAATCGCGCGACATCGGGCTGCGCGTGTTCCTCGGCCGCCGGCAGGCGATCGTCTCCACCACCGACACGGCCGGCGAGGGCTTCGCCGCGCTTGCCGAACGGGCGGTGGCGATGGCGCGCGCCGTGCCCGAGGATCCCTTCGCCGGGCTGCCCGAGGCGCCGCCCGCGTCGCTGCCGGCCTTCCCCGAGCCCGCGCGGGAGGAGCCCTCGACGGAGGCGCTCCTCGCCCGCGCCGCCGCCGCCGAGGAGGCGGCGCTGGCCGTGCCGGGGGTGACGAACAGCGAGGGCGCCTCGGCCGCCTGGGGCATCACCGAGGTGGCGCTTGCCGCCAGCACCGGCTTCGCCGGGCGCTATGCCCGCGCCTCCCACTCCGTCTCGGTCACTGCGGTCGCGGGGCAGGGCACGGCGATGGAGCGCGACTACGAGTGGCACAGCGCCACCACGCTGGCCGCGCTCGAGGATCCCGCCGCCCTCGGCCGGCGTGCGGGGGAGCAGGCGGTGCGCCGCCTCAATCCCCGCCGGCCGGAGACCCGCCGGCTGCCGGTGGTGTATGCCCCGCGGGTCGCCGCCTCGCTGCTGATGCATTTCGCGCAGGCGGCGAACGGGGCGGCGGTGGCGCGGGGCACCTCCTTCCTCGCGCAGAAGCGGGGCGAGCGGGTGTTCGCCCCGGGGATACGGATCCGCGACGACGCGCTGCGCCCGGGCGGGCTCCGCTCCCGCCCCTTCGACCTCGAGGGGACGGCCTCCGCCCCGCTCGATCTGGTGGCGGACGGGGTGCTGGTGGCCTTCGTGCTGGATTGCCGCTCGGCGCGGCAGCTCGGGCTTGCCTCCACCGGCCATGCGTCGCGCGGCGTCTCCTCGCCGCCGTCGCCTGCCGTCAGCAACCTCTGGCTCGAGCCCGGGGCGCGATCGCCCGAGGAGCTGCTGCGGGGGGTGGGCGAGGGGCTCTATGTGACGGAGCTGATCGGCATGGGCGTGAACATGGTGACGGGCGACTACAGCCGCGGCGCCGCCGGCTTCCTGATCCGCGGCGGGGAGCTTGCCGAGCCGGTGAGCGGGATCACCATCGCCGGCCGCCTGCCGGAGATGTTCGCGCACCTCACGCCGGCGAACGACCTTGCGTTCCGCCGCGGGGTGGATGCCCCGACGGTGCTGGTGGAGGGGCTGACGATGGCCGGGCGTTCGGGGGGCTGAGGGCGCTACGCGAGCTCGAGCCGCCGCAGCAGCCAGCGCTCGAACCAGCCGGGGCGCTCCGGCAGGGCGGGGGCTTGCGGCACCGGCGCCGCCCGCGCCACGCGGAAGCCGCCGCGGGCAAGCGCCTCCATCTCGCCGCCCTCGGGCAGCAGCCGTGCGAGGCCCAGGCGAAGGGCGAGGTGCACGGCGCCCCGGTCCTGCCGCAGGCAGGCATCCGCCCCCGCCCCGAGGCCGGCGAGCAGCGAGTGCAGGAGATCGGGCGGGATCGGCGCGCCGGGGGCGGGCAGCACCAGCGCGGCCTCCGGCGCCTCCGAGCCGATCAGCGACAGGGCGGCGGCGCGCGGCGAGGATTCCCCGGGCGGGAGCAGCCTCGCCTCGAAGGGGAGGGAGCGGCCGAACCGCCAGGGGGCGCGTGCATCCCCGCCGGCCACCACGGCGCGGAACGCCCCGCGCGCGAGCGGCAGGCCATAGGGGCCGTGCTGCGCCGACAGCTCGGCGAGGCGCTGCGGCAGATCGGCGGGCGCGGCCGAGAGGGCGACGACCGCGGCGGGGCGGGGCGGCGCCTCGGGCAGCGGCGGGGCGGCAGGGCGGGGCAGGGCCATGGGCGGATCTGAGCGCGCTTCGCGTAAACGGCCGGTGAATCCCGGGGTTCGGCCTTCCGTTCGGGCGGCGGCGCGCGCACATAGGGGCATGCCTCGCCGACGTCCGCTGCTGCTGCTGCCCGCCCTCTTCGCCGCCCCCGCGCTCGCCCAGCGGGGGCAGACGCCGCCTTCCACCCGCGCCGCCGACATCGCCCGCGTCGAGGCCTATCTCAACAGCCTGACGACGCTCCGCGCGCGCTTCCTGCAGGTGGCCGACAACGGCGCCGCCGCCGAGGGCACCGCGCTGATCTGGCGCCCGGGGCGCATGCGCTTCGACTACGACCCGCCCGAGCCGACGCTGATCATCGCCTGGGAAGGCCAGGTGATGCACTACGACCGGGAGCTGAACACGCCCTCGATCGTGCCGGCCTCGCAGACGCCGCTTGCGGTGCTGCTGCGGCCGCGCATCGCCCTGTCGGGCGACATCGCGGTCGGCGAGGTGGAGCGGTCGGGCGGCTTCCTGCGACTCACGCTCCGCCGTGCCGGGGCCGAGGCGGAGGGCAGCCTGACCCTGGTGCTGGAGGAGAACCCGATGGCGCTGCGGCAGTGGCAGGTGGTGGACGCCCAGCGCCGCCGCACCACCGTGACGCTGACGCAGGTGGAGACGGGCGTGCGGCTCGATCCGAACCTGTTCGCCTTCAACGATCCGCGCTTCTTCGAATGGGAGTCGGAGCGCCGCCAGCGTCGCTGACGCCGCGGGCAGCCTGCCCCGCGCGGCGGCAGCATGCGCGGCGCGCAGCGCGGCGTGTCGCGAAACCGCCTTGATCGTGCCACCGGGTGGCGTCAGAACCCCCGCATGCGTCCGCTGATCGGCATCTCCTGCTGCGTCAAGGGCTTCGGGATCTTCAACATCCCGAACCACGCGGCGTCCGACCACTACATCCGGGTCGTGCTCGGGCCGGTGGGCGGGATGCCGGTGCTGATCCCGGCCGCCGGGGAGGTCGCCGCCTCCGACCTGCTGCCGCGACTCGACGGGCTGCTGCTGACGGGCAGCCGCTCCAACGTGCAGCCCGCGCATTACGACGGCCCCCCCCACCCGGAGGGGGTGCCGGAGGACCACCGGCGCGACCACACCACCCTGCCGCTGATCCGCGCCGCGATCGCCGCCGGCATCCCGCTGTTCGCGATCTGCCGGGGCATGCAGGAGCTGAACGTGGCGTTGGGCGGCAGCCTCGACCAGAAGATCGAGACGCTGCCCGGGCGCATGGACCACTCGACGCCGTCGGAACAGCCGCTGCACGCGGTGCGGGTGGCCAAGGCGCACGCGGTCCGGATCGCGTCGCGCTCGCGGCTCGCCGCGCTGCTCGCCGGCCTGCACGACCCGTCCGAGCCGCTGCCGGTCAACTCCCTGCACAACCAGGGGATCCAGCGGATCGCGCCGAACCTGGTGGCCGAGGCCTGGGCCCCCGACGGCACCATCGAGGCCGTGCGAGTCGAGGGCGCGCGCGGCTTCGCGCTTGGCGTGCAGTGGCACCCGGAATACGACTGGGAGCGGGATGCCCGCTCCCGCCGGCTGTTCGAGGCCTTCGGCGCCGCCGCCGCCGCCCGCGCGGCCGGGCGCGGCGCGCCGGGCATGGCCGCGGAATAGCCGCCCGCCTCGCCCCGACGAGGAGCGTTCCCTTGCGGGCAGGAATCGGATAACAAGAGGTTGATCGGCTCCTGTGGCCGACCCGCCGCCGGTGGTCTCCCCCAGCCAGCGCGCGGCGCTTCCGGAAGGAAGACAAGACGCCCGGCCTCCCCCCAAGGCCGGGCGTCGGGCGTTCTCGGGGGGCGCTTCCGGCGGGGCGGAACGTGGTCTAGACCCGCGCCGTCCATCCGATCCGGAGAGCGCATCCCATGTCCGACCTCGTCATCGCCCCGCCCCCCGTCGTGACGCTGCCCGTGCTGGGCGGCGGGCGCTTCCCGGTGCGCCGCATCTTCTGTGTGGGCCGCAACTACGCCGCCCATGCGCGCGAGATGGGCCACGACCCCGACCGGGAAGCGCCGTTCTACTTCCTGAAGCCCGCCTATGCCGTGGTGGCCGACGGCGCCGACACCCCCTATCCGCCCGCAACGAAGGACCTGCACCACGAGATGGAACTCGTCGTCGCGATCGGCCGCGGCGGCAAGGACATCCCCGAGTCCGAGGCGCTCTCCCACGTCTGGGGCTATTGCGCCGGGCTCGACCTGACGCGGCGCGACCTGCAGAACGAGGCGAAGAAGATGGGCCGGCCCTGGGACATGGGGAAGGGCTTCGACCATTCCGCGCCCATGGGCGCGCTGCGGCCCGCCGCCGGGGTGAACCCCGCCAAGGGGAGGATCGAGCTCAAGGTCAACGGGGAGGTCCGGCAGTCCTCCGACCTTGCGATGCTGATCTGGTCGGTGCCGGAGGTGATCGCCAACCTCTCGCGCCTCGTCACGCTCGCCCCGGGCGACCTGATCATGACCGGCACGCCGGAAGGGGTGGCGGCGGTGAAGCCGGGCGATGTGCTGGAAGGCATGGTGGAGGGGGTGGGCACCGTCCGCACCCGGATCGTGTAGCCCGGCATGGCGCGGGCGCGCGGGCGGCTTCGCATCGTCAGCTGGAACATCAACTCGGTGCGGCTGCGCGCCGGGTTGCTGCCCGAGCTCGTGCGCGCTCTCGCCCCCGATGTCCTCTGCCTGCAGGAGACGAAGTGCCCCGACGACGCCTTCCCGCATGCCGAGGCGGAGGCGCTCGGCTTCCGCCACCGCCTCGTGCGCGGGATGAAGGGATACAACGGCGTCGCGGTGCTCTCCAGGCGGCCGATCGCGCCGCTGCCCGAACAGCCGGACTGGTGCGGCCGCGGGGATTGCCGCTACCTCGGCGTGTCCGTGGACGTGCCGGGCGAGCCGCTCGCGCTGCATGACTTCTACGTGCCCGCGGGCGGGGACATCCCCGACCCGGAGGCCAACCCGAAATTCGCGCACAAGCTTGCCTTCCTCGCCGAGGCGACGGAGTGGACCCGCCGCGCCCCGCCGCGCCGCGCCGTGCTGCTCGGCGACCTCAACATCGCACCCCTGCCCGAGGATGTCTGGAGCCACCGCGAGCTGCTCGACGTCGTGTCCCACACCCCGGTCGAGACGGAGGCGCTGACCCGCTGGCAGCGGGCCGGCGGCTGGGTGGACGGGGTGCGGCGCTTCGTGCCGGAGGGGGAGAAGCTGTTCACCTGGTGGTCGTACCGCGCGCGGGACTGGGCGGCCTCCGACCGCGGGCGGCGGCTCGACCATGTGTGGGTGAGCGACGATCTGGCCGGGGCGCTCGCCGGCCATGCGGTGCTGAAGCCGGCGCGCGGCTGGGCGAACCCATCCGACCATGTGCCGGTGATGGTGGAGCTGGCGCTGTAGCCGATGCGGGTGCTGGCGCTGGATGCGACGCTCGCCCACGCCTCGGCGGCCGTCTTCGCCGACGGCCGGGTGAGCGAGGCGGCCGAGGACTGCGGCGGCCGCGGGCAGCCGTCGCTGCTGCCAGGGCTCGTGCGGCGGGCGCTGGCGGGCGCCGGGCTCGCCGCGACCGACATCACCGCGATCGCGGT
>JANWXJ010000223.1 GCA_025055335.1 Acetobacteraceae bacterium | reverse complement strand
CGGTCCTGCGGCGCGATGCCGAGCAGCAGCTCGATCAGGTCGTCGGCCATTCGTCGCCGAGGAGTTCGGGAGTGTCGTAGGCCTCGAGCGCGGCGAAATGCAGCGCCGCATCCTCGGCGAAGAGGTGCCGGACGATCCCGCGCGCCAGCCGCCACGCCCCCTCGCTGACGGCCGGGATGTCGCCCGAGAGCTTCCCGTGGCTCAGCGTGGCCGGGTAGTTGAAGCAGTGGATGCGGGCAAGCGCCGGGCAGGCGCCGGGCCTGCGTTCCTGGAAGGCGAAATCCGGCGCGAGGTCCGGGCTGTCGGCGAGTTCGGCGTTCTCGAGGCCCACGGGCGGCGTGAAGCGGTCGCGCCAGAAGCGGATGTTCGAGGCGAAGGCGGCAAGTTCCGGGCGCTGCGAAAGATCCACCCGGAAGCCGGTGGCGAAGATGACGAAATCCAGCTCGAAGCGGCCCTTCGGCGTCGTCAGCACCGCCACGCTGCCGCGCTGTTCGAGCGAGAGGATCGGGCTTGCAAGATGCAGCCTGGCATTGGCGTGGCGGGAGACGCGGAGAACGCTCTCGCGCGGGGGCGGCGTCTGGGCGCGCAGCACGTATTCGAGGAAGCGCCACTTCCATGCGTCGGGCAGCGCCTGGAAGCCGTGCACCACGCCCTGGCTGCCGATCCCGGTGAAGGCATTCACCCGCGGCAGGGCGGCGCGGCGGACGAACATGTGCAGTTCGGCGCAGCCGGCCTCGAGCGCCTCGGCGGCGTTGTCGAAGGCGGAGGCGCCCGCCCCCACCACGCCGACGCGCCGGCCGGCGAGCGCGGCGAAGTCGATCCTGTCCTTGGAATGCGCGCGCAAACCGGGCGGCAGGTTGAACGCGACCTCGGGCAGATGCGGGCCGCCGAGCCCGTCGCGCCCGGTGGCGAGCACGACGCGGCGGGCGTGGATCGGCCCCCGCGTGCCGGTCTCGAGCCGCAGCAGCCCCTGCCCGGCATCGGCGATGCCGGTGACGGCGACGCCGTTCTCGACCGGGATCGCCATCACGCGGCGATACCAGCGGAGATAGTCCATCCACATCCCGCGCGGGATCTTGCCCATGGCGGCGAAGGCCGCCTCGCCCCATTGCGCCTCGAACCAGGCGCGGAAGGTGAGCGCCGGCAGGCCGAGGGCAGGGCCGGCCAGGGCTTTCGGCGAGCGCAGCGTCTCCATCCGCGCGAAGGTGACCCAGGGGCCCTCCTCGCCCTCGGGCGCGCGGTCGAGCACCCGGAGGCGCTCGACGCCGAGCAGCCGCAGCGCCGCCGCCGCCGCCAGCCCGCACATCCCGGCGCCGACCACCACCACATCGGCGACCGGCCGCCCCTCGTGCTCGCGCGGCGGCACCCAGGGCTTGGCGGGCCATTCCAGCAGGCCGAGATCCTCCCGGAGGCGCGCCTCCAGCGCGGCGAGCCCCGCAGGGGCGCTTGCGGCATCGAGCATGGGCCGGTTGTATCCAAGGCCGCACCACGCAGGAAGGGCGGCACTGGCATGGCGGCATGGCGTTCGATCGAGGCCCCGGCGGCGCGCGTCGCCTTCCTCGGCCTCGGCACCATGGGCGGGGCGATGGCGGCGAACCTGCTGGCAGCGGGCTATCGTCTGGCGCTGTTCAGCCGCACGCGCGCCAAGGCGGCGGCGCTGGAAGCAGCCGGCGCATGCTGGCACGACAGCCCGGCCGAGGCGGCGCGCGAGGCGGATGCCGTCTGTCTCTGCCTGCCAGACACCCCGGACGTGGAGGGCGCGCTGTTCGGGCCCGCCGGCGCCGCCGGGACGCTGCGGCCGGGGGCGGTGGTGGTGGATTTCTCGACCGTCTCGGCCGAGGCGTCGCGCGGCTGGGCGGCGCGGCTGGCCGAACAGGGCGTCGGCTTCCTCGACAGCCCCGTCAGCGGCGGCCCGCAAGGTGCGAAGGAGGCGACGCTGACCTGCTTCGTCGGCGGCGAGCCTGCCGTGTTCGCCGCCGCCCTGCCGCTCTTGCGCGCGGTCGGGCGGACCATCACGCATCTCGGCCCCGTCGGCGCGGGGCAGACGGGCAAGTCGGCGAACCAGATCATCGTGACGGCCACCATGCTCGCGATCGGCGAGGGCTTCGCCCTCGCCCGCAAGGCCGGGATCGATCCCAAGGCGCTGCGCGAGGCGCTGATGGGCGGCTCGGCCCGCTCCTTCGTGCTCGAGAACCATGCGAGGCGCGTGGTGGAGGACGACCGGACCGTCGGCTTCCGCGCCGGGCTGATGGCGAAGGATCTGCGGCTTGCGGTGGCGGCCGCCGCCTCGCTCGGCGTGGTGGCGCCGGGGGCGGCGGCGGCAAGCCAGTGGCTTGCGATGCTGGAGGCGGCGGGCCGCGGCGGCGAGGACGTGTCGGCGCTGGTGCGGCTGGCCTCCGAATGGTCGGGCGCCGGCTAGCGCTGCGCGCGCCGCATCTCGATCGCGTTGCGGAGCAGCGCGAGCGAGCGGTAGATGCCGTGGACGAACTTCGAATAGGGCAGCAGCAGGAAGAGGGCGAGCACGAGGCCGATGTGCAGGGCAAGCAGCATGCCCATCGCGCTCGTGCCGCGGAAGGCGGTGAGCACAAGGCCGCTCGCCGCCACCAGGAACAGCAGGATCAGCAGCGCGTATTCCCCGCCCAAGAGCCGCCGCGCCACGGGCTCGGGATCCTGCACGATCTTGAGCCAGACCAGCCCGCCCGCGCCGATGCACATCAGGATGCCGCCCGAGGTGCCGAACAGGCTCGGCAGCGAGAGATAGCCGTAGGGCGCCTGCCACCCGAACCCGTAGTGGTAGAGCGTGCCGAGGCTGGTCGCCGCGAAGCACAGCAGGAAGCCGTAGAACAGCGCGTGGTGCAGGCGGCGCTTCACCTGGGTGAAGTCGCCGTCGCGGTCGTTGCAGCCGTGCCCGCCGCCGTCGAGGTTCCTGAGCGTCAGGGCGTCGTGCGCCGCCTCAGCCAGCGGGGCCGGCGCGATCCGCCCGGCGCGCGCCGAACCGGTGGCGCGCCAGTAGCGCACCGCCCCCACCGCCATCGCGAGCACGCCGAAGCCGAAGGTGACGCCACCGAGCAGCACCATCGTCCCGTGCGAGATCACGCGGTAGAACGCGCCCTCTCCGGTGTGGACGCCGTAGAGCACCTCGGGCGAGGTGAAGAGCTTCACGCCCAGCATCAGCAGCGCCGTCACCAGCGCCGCGGCCAGCGCCACCACCGTGCCGTTGCGCTCGAACAGCCGCGCGAGCGGCCGCGGCCAGGCGTGTTCGGCGTAGGACTCCGCCCGCACCTCGGCCAGCACCTTCGGCAGGTTGACGGCGAAGGGATGCGGCGGCGCGTACTGGCAGGCGTAGTAGCAGCCCTTGCAGCCGTGGCAGAGGTTCGCAAGGTGCGTCAGGTCGCCCTTGTCGAACTCCCGCCTCAGCCCCATCGCCGGGAACACGGCGCAGTAGCCCTCGCAGTAGCGGCAGGCGTTGCAGATCTCGAAGCTGCGGCGCGCCTCGCGCAGCGCCTCGGTCTCGGCTGCCGCCTGCGCGGCGATGCGGGAAAGGTCGTCCGGCATCAGTTCCTCGCGGTGCGCGCTGCGCTCCGTCCGGCGATGGTGCCGAACACGGAGCCGATCGCCATGCCGAAGCCGGCAAGGTAGCCCTGCCCCAGGATGGAGCCCGACATGATCTCGCCGGCGGCGAACAGGTTGGCGGCCGGCTTGCCTTCCTGCATCCGGATGCGCGCCGTCTCGTCCACCTTCACGCCGAGATAGGTGAAGGTGATGCCCGGGCGCAGCGGGAAGGCGGTGAAGCGCGGCGTATCCAGCGGGCGCGCCCAGTGCGTCTTCGGCGGATCGAGCCCCTCCGTGCGGCAGCCGTCGAGCGCCTGGGGATCGAAGGGGCCCGGGCGGCAGGCGGCGTTGAAGTCGCGCACCGTGGCCTCGAGGGTGGCGGCATCGAGCTCCAGCTTCTGTGCGAGTTCGCCGATGGAGTCGGCGCGGATCGGCGGATAGACGGAGGGAAGGAACAGCTCCTCCGCCTTGCGGTCCACGATGGCATAGGCGATCTGGCCGGGCTGCTGCGCCACGAGCCGCCCCCAGATCGCGTAGCGCTTCGGCCAGACGTCCTCGCCCTCGTCGTAGAAACGCCGCGCCTCGCGGTTGACGACGATGCCGAAGGGAATGCAGTCGAGCCGCGTGGCGAGCCCGCCGTCGAACTTCGGCGCGCGGCCGTCGATCGCCACCGCGTGGCACTGCGTCGGGTCGCCGACCGGGGCGCAGCCGCCATCCAGCAGCGTGCGCAGCACCTTGCCCTGGGCGTAGGGCGTGCCGCGGATCAGGAAGTTCTCCGCCGCCTCGCCCCAGTATTCCTTCAGCCAGCCGATATTCGCCTGGAACCCCCCCGAGGCGGCGACGAGCGTGCGCGCCCGCACAATCTCGGGGAAGCCGCCGATCGTCGCCTCGGCGGCGGTGAACATGCCGTCCTCGATGCGGATGCGGTGCACCTCGGCGTGGTAGTGGATCTCGACTCCCGCGCGCTCGGCGGTGCGGTAGAGCGCGTTCACCAGCGCCTTGCCGCCGCCGAGGAAGAAGGCGTTGGTGCGGGAGAGCGACAGCGTGCCGGTGAGCGCCGGCTGGAACGCCACCCCCTGCTTCGCGAGCCAGGGCACCACGCGCTTCGTCTCCCGGATCACCATGCGCGCGAGCGTCTCGTCGGTGCGGCCGCCGGTCACGCGCAGCAGGTCGTCCCAGTACTCGTCCTCGAGGTAGGAGCCGGTCAGGATGTCGGTCGGCGCCTCGTGCATGGTGCGGAGGTTGCGCGTGTGCCGGCTGTTGCCGCCGCGGAACGCCTTCGGCGCCGATTCGAGCAGGATCACGCTAGCACCCGCCTCGCGCGCCGAGATCGCGGCGCAGAGCGCGGCATTGCCGCCGCCCACCACCAGCACGTCGAACCGTCGGGATGCGTCGAACACCGGCTTTCGTCCTTCCCGCGGCCCGATTACCGCCGCCGCGCGGGCGCGGCAACCCGCCCCTCAGGCGGCGAAGGCGGCCTCGGGCGGGGGCCAGGGGCGGGAGGCGTCCTCGGGCGGCACGGCGGCGAGCAGCGCGCGCGTGTAGGGGTGGCGGGGGGCGGCGAACACCTCCTCCGTCCGGCCCTCCTCCACCACCGCGCCGCGATGCATCACCACCACGCGCTCGCACAGCGTCCGCACCACCGCGAGATCGTGCGAGATGAACAGCAGGGCGATGCCGGTGCGTGCGCGCAGATCGAGCAGCAGGTTCAGGATCTGCGCCTGCACCGAGACATCGAGGCCGGAGACGATCTCGTCCGCCACCAGCAGCCGCGGCGTGACGCAGAGGGCGCGGGCGATGTTCACCCGCTGCTTCTGCCCCCCCGAGAGCTGCGCCGGGAAGCGCGGCAGGATCTCCTCGGGCAGGCCCGTCTGTCGCAGGAGGGCGCGGGCGCGCGCGGCCCGGTCGGGCGCGGTGGCGCGGAACAGCGGGCTCTCGAGCGCCTGGGTGACGAGGCTGAGCACCGACCGCCGCGGATTGAGCGCCGATTGCGGATCCTGGAAGACCATCTGCGCGGTGCCGAGGCGGGCGCGCAGATCGCCCGTCACGTCGGCGCCATCGAGCAGGATCCGGCCGGCGGAGGGCGTTTCGAGCCCCATCACCAGCCGCGCCAGGGTGGATTTGCCCGACCCGCTCTCGCCTACCACGCCGATGAACTCGCCCCCCCGGATGTCGAGATCGAGGGGCAGCACGGCGGCCACACCGGGCTCGGGCGGGCCGAACAGCGGCCGGCGCCCCGGATAGGTCTTGGCGATCCCTCGCAGCGACAACAGCGGCGGCCCGTGGGCCGCGGGCGGAGCGGCCAGCGGGGCCGCATCGAGCACGCCCGCGGGCGGAGAGAGGCAGGCGCCGGCCGCACGCACGAGATGGCCTGGCGAAATCTCCACCGCCCCGGGCGGGGCCGCCGCGCAGGCC
>JANWXJ010000216.1 GCA_025055335.1 Acetobacteraceae bacterium | reverse complement strand
GGGCTGGGCCGGCCGGGCAGCAGGCGCCGGCGCGGCGTCGGCGAAGGGATCGGGCAGCCCGGCGAAGGGATCCGCCCCGCCCGCAGCGGGGGGCGGGGAAAGATCCCAGTCCGCCGGCAGGATGTCCGCCGCCGCGGCGGGTTTCGGCGCCAGGAAGGCGTCGGAGGTCGCCGGCGCATGGTCGGGCATCGGCAGCGGCTCGGCCAGCGGATCGAAATCGGCCGGCAGGATCGGGCCGGCCACCCCTTGTGCCGTCGGCGTCGGTGTGGCGGGGCCGAGCCCCGGCAGCGGCGCCGAGAAGATGTCGGCCCCGGGCGGGGGCGGCGCCATCGGATCGCGCAGCGGATCGGGTGGCGGCACCCAGCCTGCCGCCGGCGGCGCGCCGTATCCGCCGGACGGCGGCGGCACATAGGGCCGCGCCGGGGGCGGGATGTAGGCCCCCTGCCCCACCTCGGCGGCGATCCGCGCCTCGATCTCGAACGGGCCGATGCGCAGCCTGTCCCCGTCCGACAGGGGGCGCACCCGGTCGCGCCCGATCGGCTCTGCGGCGGCATTGAGGAAGGTGCCGTTGGTCGAGAGGTCGCGCACCTGCCAGAAGCCGCCGCGGAACTCGATCACGCAGTGGTGCTTGGAGATCACGCGGGTCGGGTCGGGCAGCACCCAGTCGTTGTCCGGCCCGCGGCCGATCCGGTAGTCCCCGCCGCTCACCTGCCGGGTTTCCGGCACGGCGCTGTCGGGGCAGCGCAGGATCGAGAGCGTGAGCGTCATGCGCGAAGCCTAGCGCGGTTGCGTGCGGCGGGGGAACCGGCGGCGCCGTGGCGCCCGCAGCCCGCCCTCAGGGCCCGATCAGCACGGTCGGCGCGCCGATCACGATCGCCCCGCCGAAGGTGCAGAGGTCGGTCATGCGCGCGGCCGGCAGGCCGCCCACGATCACCGTCGGGCTGCCCTTCACGATCGGATGCGGCCCGAGCGCCGAGCCGACCAGATCCGTCACCCGCGCCTGCGGCATGCCGAGCGTGATCACCGTCGGCATCCCGGTGGCGACAGGCCCGCCCACCGCCGGCACCGCCGCCGGCGGCGGCCCGACCAGCGGGCAGACATGCATGTCGCCGATGCGCGCGGCCGGGAACCCCATCTCAGCCCTCCGCCGGCTCCGGCTCCATCCGCCCCGCCCCGCCCGAGGCGATGTCGCGCGCGCTTTCGAGGAAACGGGCGAAGCGCGCCTCGGCCCGCTCCGGCCGGCGGCGCACCGCGGCCAGCACCACCGCGCCCGAGACGGCGACGCCGGTCAGGTGCTCGGCCGGCGGCACCACCGGCTGCCCCTCGGGTGCCATCGAGCCGCCCGACCAGAAGGCGCCGACGGCCGCCCACACCTCGGGCGACTGCATCCTGGTGGCCTGGGCGGCGGCCATGGCGGCGCGGCGGTTCGCCTCGTCGGGGCGGCGCACCCAGGCCTCGGCGGCGGCGAGCGCCTTGCGGTCGGCCTCGGGCAGCGCCGGATCGGGCACGGCGCGGGCGCACATGCAGGCCCACCACACCGCCTCGCGCTTCGGCAGGGCATGGGCGGCAAGCCTCACCGCCTCGGGGAAGCGCCGCGCCGCCTCGAGCGCGGCCACGCCCTCGGCGGCATCCGCCTTGCCGGAGAGGATGCCGCCCGCCTCGGCGTCGAGCTCGAGCCGCGGCAGCAGCGGCGCGAGCGGCACGGCGAGTTTCGCGAGTGCCTGCCCCATTCCGCCCCCGCCTCAGTTGATCAGCACGATGCCGGCCTTGATCGTCATCATCGCGCCCGCCTTGTGGGTGGCCATCGCGCCCGCCTCGGTGGTCAGCATCATCTGCGCCTTGGCGGTGATCGTCATGCCCTCGAGCCTGATGCCCGTCTGGTCGATCGTGAGGGTGGACTGCCCGACCTTGAGGGTGATGCTCTGCATCGCCTCCATCTCGATCTTCCCGAGGCTCGCCGTGGTGGTGATGTCGCCCATGTCGGCCTTGGTGCCGATGTTGCCCGTCTTCACCTGAAGCGCGTGGTTGCCCTGCGTGACGGTGGTGGAGAAATCCCCCGTCACCGTCGCGGTGTGCTTGCCCTCGACCGTCTCGGTGCGGTGGCGGCGGATCGTCTCGCTGCGGTCGTTCTTGACGAGGATGGTCAGGTCCTTCTCGGCCTGCACCTCGAAATGCTCGGCCCCCTTCCTGTCGTCGAAGGAGATCATGTTGAAGTTGTCCGCACCCCCGCCCTTGCTCGAGCGGGTGCGGATCCCCGTCCTGGTCTTCTCGCCCGGCAGCCCCCAGGGCGGCGGCGCCTCGGCGTTGTAGAGGCTGCCGACCACGACGGGCCGGTCCGCCTCCCCGTCTATGAAGGCGACGAGCACTTCGTCGCCGATCCGCGGCAGGAACCAGGCGCCGCCCCAGCGCCCGGCCATCGGCTGCATGACGCGCACCCAGCAGGACGAGGTCTCGTCGTTCTTGCCGTAGCGGTCCCACAGGAACTGGATCTTGATGCGGCCGTACTGGTCGGTGTGGATCTCCTCCCCGGCCGGGCCGGTCACGATCGCGCGCTGCAGCCCGGGCATGGCCGGCCGCGCGCGCGGGCGCGTCGGGCGCCAGGGGCGGTCGGCCTTCATCACCGTCAGGCTGGCGCGGTAGTCGTCCTTCCCGTCCTGGGCGAGCTGCGTCTCGTCATAGGCCTCGTGCAGGATCTCGGTGATGAGGTAGCTGCCGCTGCCCGCGCCGGTGTCCACCTTCATCCTGCCGCCTGCGAACAGGTTCGGATCGGTCGAGACGGTGGTGAAGCGCTCCGCCTCCGCCTCGGCGGCCTCCATCAGCAGCCGCGCAGGATCGGTGTCGTCCTGCGCCGCCTGGCCGCCGGGGGCGAGGTAGATCTCCCACTTCGACCCGTCCCCCGCGTAGGAGAGGGTGGAGCCGCTTCGCGTCCGCTTGGTGCCCTTGAGCTTGAGCAGGTCTGTGTCCCAACTCACGGCTGCGGCGGGGGGGAGCCGGCCGGCCGGCTGCCAGGCGCCGAGCACATCGAGGCGCGACTCGGTCGGATGCACGAGATAGGTGCCGCCCGGCACGTTCGGCCAGGCGTCGGCGCCGCCGCAGAACAGCGTCTCGTGCGCGCCGCCGCCGGGGCGGAAGCAGTAGCCGAAGCCGATCTCGCCGATCAGCCGCTCGAGGAAGGCGAGGTCCGTCTCGTTGTACTGCACGACATAGGGGCGCGGCTTCGGCGGCGGGCGGCCGCCCTCGCGGATCTCGTAGGGCTGCACCCCGCCCTCGGAAAGCAGCGTGCGGAGGATGTCGAGGACGGTCTTGTCCTGGAAGATGCGGCAATCCGCCGTGCGCGAAAGGTTCCAGAGATACGGCACCGCCTCCAGCCGGTAGACGGTGTAGCCGCGCCCGAGAGCGCCGGTGCGCCCGAAGCTGCGCACCACCCCGTGGAAGCGGCGGCTGGGCACGGCCTGCATCTGCACGACGCAGGCGATCTCCTTGCCGATCAGGTCGCCCGGGCCGAGATCCTCGGCCTGCGAGAGAACCTCCGCCTCGATCAGGAAGGGGGTGGAGATCGCCTCGCGCACGCGCAGCCGCCGCAGCACCAGCGCATCCTGGCCGAGCGGGCTGTCGATCCGGAGAAGCCGCTCGCTCTGCTTGATCTGCTTGCCCTGGCTCAACCGCGCATCTCCTCGGCCCGAGCCTAGACCGATCCGGCCCCGGCAGGAAACGCCCCGACGGCTTGCCGTGCCCCCGGCCCGGCGGCACTGTCGCCCCGCCCCGCCCTTCACAGCAAGGACCACCGCCATGGCCGACCGCTACCCCGACACCCGCCTGTTCATCGACGGCACCTGGCGAGAGGCCGCCGCCGGCCGCTGGATCGAGGTGATCAACCCCGCCACCGAGGAGCCGATCGGCCGCGTCGCCCACGCCGGCGCCGAGGATCTCGACCTTGCGCTCGCCGCCGCCGGGCGCGGCTTCGCGGCCTGGCGGAAGGTCTCCGCCTACGATCGCGCCAGGGTGATGCGCAAGGCGGCGAACCTCCTGCGCGAACGGGCCGAGGAGATCGCCCGGCTGATGGTGCTGGAACAGGGCAAGCCGCTGTCCGAGGCGCGGGTCGAGACCAACGCCGCCGCCGACATCATCGACTGGTTCGCCGGCGAGGCGCAGCGCATCTACGGCCGCGTGGTGCCCGCCCGCGCGGAGGGGGTGGTGCAGATGGTGGTGAAGGAGCCGGTCGGGCCCGTCGCCGCCTTCACGCCCTGGAACTTCCCGATCAACCAGGTGGTGCGGAAACTGGCGGCGGGACTCGCCGCCGGCTGCTCCGTCCTCGTCAAGGCGCCGGAAGAGACGCCGGCCTCCCCGGCCGAGCTGATCCGCGCCTTCCACGACGCGGGCGTGCCGGCCGGCGCGATCGGCCTCGTCTTCGGCGTGCCCTCCGAGATCAGCTCCTACCTGATCCCGCACCCGGTGATCCGGAAGATCTCCTTCACCGGCTCTACCCCCGTGGGCAAGCAGCTCGCGGCGCTGGCAGGCGCCCACATGAAGCGCGCGACGATGGAGCTCGGCGGCCACGCCCCGGCCATCGTCTTCGACGACGCCGACCTCGATGCGGCGGTGAAGGTGCTGGCGGCCAACAAGCTGCGCAACGCGGGGCAGGTCTGCGTCTCGCCCACCCGCTTCCTGGTGCAGGAGGGGGTGTATCCCGCCTTCGTCGAGAAGTTCACCGCCGCGATGCAGCGGGCGAAGGTGGGCAACGGCCTCGAGGAGGGGGTGACGATGGGGCCGCTTGCGCATGAGCGGCGGCTGCCGGCGGTGGAGGGCTTCGTGCAGGATGCCCTGGCCAAGGGCGCGCGGCTGCGCACGGGCGGCCACCGCATCGGCAACAAGGGCTACTTCTACGCCCCGACGGTGCTGACCGAGGTGCCGCTCTCCGCCCGCGCCATGAACGAGGAGCCCTTCGGCCCGGTGGCGCTGATCAATCCCTTCCGCCGCGAGGAGGAGGCGATCGACGAGGCGAACCGGCTCGACTACGGGCTTGCCGCCTATGGCTGGACGCGCTCGACGCGGCGGGCGCAGATGCTCGCGCAGGGGATCGAGGCCGGGATGCTCTCCATGAACCACCACGGGCTTGCGCTGCCCGAACTGCATTTCGGCGGCATCAAGGACAGCGGCCAGGGCAGCGAGGGCGGCGCGGACGCGATCGAGGCCTATCTCAACCTCAAGCTCGTCACCGCGGCGATGCTGTGAGGCGCCGCCTCACAGCACCCACAGCAGCGCCTGCAGCGCCGCCCAGCCGAGCAGGAGCAGCACGCCCGTGGCGAAGAGATTGCCGAGGAAGGCGAGCACCACCCCGATCCCGACCACCCGCGAATCGTTCTCCACCACCCCGAGCGCCATCACGACCGTGCCGGCCATGGGCGGGAAGTTCGTCATCGGGCCGGGCAGCAGGATCATCAGCGCTGCATAGGCGGTGAGCCAGCCGACGATGCGGTCGCCGACCGGCCCGGTGAAGAAGCCGGGCCGCGGCTTCACGAAACGCTCCACGCGCGAGAGCCAGGAGGCCGAGGCGTCGGCCATCTTCAGCAGATCCTCGCGCCGGATGGATTGCCGCGCGAGCACGGCCGGGAACCAGGGCCGCCGCATCCCGATCCCCATCTGCACGCCGATCAGCATGAGCGGCACCGAGAACACGGTGGCAAGCCCCGGCACCAGCGCGGGCAGGCAGAACAGCAGGATCAGGATGCCGAAGGCGCGGTCGCCGAGCGCCTCGGCGATCTCGCCGAAGGCGAGCCGCTCGCCCGGCAGCCGCTCCGCCACCGCCCGCACGATGCGGGAGATCGGCGCCTCGCCGTTGAAATGCGGAACGGGCTGGGTCGGCGTGGCGTCCAAGACGGGTCTCCCGGGAAGCGATGGCGTCGCCCATTCAGGTGGCGACGGCGCGGGCGCGCATCCAGGGGGAAAGGCGGCGGGCCGGATGGTCGGAGCGGCGGGATTTGAACCCACGACCCCCAGTCCCCCAGACTGATGCGCTACCAGGCTGCGCTACGCTCCGACGCGGGCTGCACTAGCACCGGCCGCGCGGGCGGGCAATCTCAGCGGTGCCGCGCGGCGAGGGCGCGGAGGGCGTCGGCGATCTCCTCGAGCTCCCGCAAAGCCTCGCGCACGCGGGCGCGCGGCGGGGCGGCGGCGGCCGGCCGCGGCAGCGGCAGCTCGCCCGTCTGGGCCGGCTGCTCGCCCTCCTTCAGCAGCCGCTGCACGCCCTTGATGGTGTAGCCCTTCTGGTAGAGCAGCTCGCCGATGCGCCGGACCAGCGCGACATCCTCGGGCCGGTAGTAGCGCCGGCCGCCGCCGCGCTTGAGCGGCTTGAGGTCGGGGAACTTCGTCTCCCAGAAGCGCAGCACATGCTGCGGGATGTGCAGTTCCTCCGCCACCTCGCTGATGGTGCGGAAGGCGGCCGCGGCCTTCTGGCGGCCGCGGCCGGGCTCGGGGGCCTCCTCGCTCATGCGCGCGGCGCCGGGGCCTGGGCGAGACGCTGGCGGAGCACCTGGCTCGGGCGGAAACTCAATACCTTGCGCGGGGCGATCGGCACCTCCACCCCGGTCTTGGGGTTGCGCCCGATCCGGGTCCCCTTCTGGCGCACCACGAAGGTGCCGAAGGAAGAGATCTTCACCGCCTCCCCCGCCTCCAGGCTGGCGGCGATGGTTTCCAGCACGGTTTCCAGCAGTTGCGCGGATTCGTTGCGGGAAAGGCCGAGCTCGGCATAGATCGCCTCGGCAAGTTGCGCCCGCGTGATCGTCTGCATCCCTCGCCCGCCCGTGCAAGTGCTTGTGGATGCAGCATTCCCCGCGGAAGCCGTCCCGTCAACGGCGGAGTCGCGGCAAGGCCCCCCCGCGCCTGGCACCGATCCGTCACGCCGCGCCGCCGGGCCGCCGCGCAGGATGCGTCGGCCACGCAGCCGGACGGACCCGCCCGCACCATGCCGCGCGCAGCCCTCTGCCTCCTCGCCCTCTGCCTCGCCGCCACGCCAGCGCGCGCACAGGCGGCCGCAGCCCCCTTCCATGTCGTCGCCTTCGGCGACATGCCCTACTGCCTGCCGACCGCCCCGCAGGACTGCGCCGCCGAGGAGGGCCGCATCGCCCGGCTGATCGGCGCGATCGACGCCGCCCGCCCGGCCTTCCCGATCTTCGCCGGCGACACCAAGGGCGGCGGCGACGTCTGCTCGGATGCCAAGCCGCTCGGCCCCTTCGCCTGGATGAGCCTCTCGGCCGCGCCGCCCGTCTACACCCCGGGCGACCACGCATGGACCGACGGCCGGCAGGACCGCGGCGGCCGCCACGACCCGCTCGGGCGCCTCGCGCTCCTCCGCAGCCGCGTCTTCCGGGAAGCCGTGCGCCTCGGCCGGCGGCAGATGCCGCTCATCCGCCAGGCCGACGTGGGTCCGGCGCACCGCGCCTTCGTCGAGAACGCCCGCTGGACGCATGGCGGCGAGCCGTTCGCCGCGCTGCATTTGGTCGGCAGCAACAACAACCGCCCGACCCTGCCGGAGGAGCGCCCCGCCATCCGCCCGCCCGCCGGCGCGCGCGCCGTCGTGCCCGCCTTCCAGGCCGACATCGTCTCCGCCCGGCGCTGCGGCGGCTGAGGCGCGCTGCCCGGCGCCTTACATCCGCGCGATCGCCGCCCCCCAGGTCAGGCCGCCGCCGATCGCCTCCATCAGCACGAGGTCGCCCGGCCGGATCCGCCCGTCCGCCCAGGCCTCGGCCAGCGCCAGCGGGATCGAGGCGGCGGAGGTGTTGGCATGCCGGTCCACCGTCACCACCACCCGCTCGGGCGGCAGGTGCAGCTTCCTCCCCATGCCCTCGATGATCCGCAGGTTCGCCTGGTGCGGCACGAGCCAGGAGACGTCGGCATGGGTGAAGCCGTTGGCCGCCAGCGCCTCGTCCACCACGGCGGCGAGCTTCGTCACCGCGTGGCGGAACACCTCCCGCCCCTGCATGCGCACCACACCGGTGCCGCCCGTCGAGCCTGCGCCGCCGTCCACCGTCAGGATGTCGGCCTGCCGCCCGTCGGCGTGCAGATGGGTGGAGAGGATGCCGGGGCCGTCCGGCGACTCGGCGCGCAGCAGCACCGCCCCCGCGCCGTCGCCGAACAGCACGCAGGTCGAGCGGTCCGTCCAGTCGAGGATGCGGGAATAGACCTCGGTGCCGATGACGAGCGCGCAGCGTGCCGCCCCCGTCCGCAGCAGGCTGTCGGCCACGCCGAGGGCGTAGATGAAGCCGGTGCAGGCGGCGGCGAGGTCGAAGGCGAAGCCCCTGGTCGCGCCGATCGCGGCGTGGATTCTCGCCGCCGTGGCAGGAAAGGCGGAATCGGGTGTGGAGGTGGCGACGATGACGAGGTCCACCTCCTCGCCCGGAACGCCGGCCAGGGCGAGCGCCCGCCGCGCCGCCTCTGCGCCCATGGCGGAGGCCGTCTCGCCGGGGGCGGCGAAGTGGCGCTGCCGGATGCCGGTGCGCTCGGCGATCCAGGCGTCGGAGGTGTCGAGGCCGTGGCGGGCGGCGAGTTCGTCGTTTGTCACCACATCGGCCGGCAGGTAGCCGGCGGCGGCAAGCAGCCTAGCGCGGGGGGGCATCTCAGCCCTTCGCCGCCGCGCCCTGGGCCGCGGCGCCGAGCCGCGCCAGCCCCTGCCGGATCCGTTCGTTGAAGCCGCCCGTCGCCATGTCGATCGCCACGTCCACCGCATGGGCGAAGCCGAGGGCGTCCGCCCCGCCGTGCGACTTCACCACCACCCCGTTCAGCCCGAGCAGCACGGCGCCGTTGTAGCGCCGCGGATCCATCCATTCGCGCAGCCGGTCGAGAGCGGGCCGCGCCAGCAGATAGCCGAGCCGCGCCGCGACGGAGGAGGTGAACACCTGCCGCAGCAGGTCGCGCACCAGCCGCAGCGCGCCCTCCCCCGTCTTCAGCGCGACATTGCCGGTGAAGCCGTCGGTCACCACGACGTCCACCGTGCCGGCGGCGATGTCGTGGCCCTCGACGAAGCCGCGGAACTGCGGCCCGAGATGGGATTCGCGCAGCGTCTCGGCCGCCTGCCGCACCCGCTCGTCGCCCTTCAGCTCCTCGCTGCCGACATTGAGCAGCCCGATCGTCGGCGCCGTCAGCCCGAGCACGGCGCGGGCGAAGGCGTCGCCCATGATGGCGAACTCCACGAGGTTGCGCGCGTCGCACTGCACATTGGCGCCGAGGTCGAGCATCACCACGTCGCCGCGCGCCGAAGGCCCGATCGCGGCGAGAGCGGGGCGGTCGATCTCCGCCATCGTCTTCAGCACGATCTTGGCGAGCGCCATCAGCGCGCCGGTGTTGCCGGCCGAGATCACGCCCGCCGCCTCGCCGGCGGCGACCGCATCGATCGCGACGCGCATGGAGGCCCCGCGCAGGCG
>JANWXJ010000018.1 GCA_025055335.1 Acetobacteraceae bacterium | reverse complement strand
GAGGGGGCGCGCTGGCGGAAGCGCAGCCTCTCGACGGCCGCGCGGCCGAGCCCGGCGTTGATCCGCTCGATGAGCTGCGGCGCGAGGTGCTGCAGTTCCAACGCCACCGGCCCGGCGCAGGCTATGGTGAGGGTGCCGGCGGAGAACCGTTCCGGTTCCGTCACCGCGGCGAGCGCGGGGCCGACGAGTTCCGGCCAGTCGGCCATGATCTGGGCGCCGGCTGGGCTTCGCTTGCGGAACACCGGGCGCACGAGGCGCGGCACAAGCGCGGCGAGCGGGCGGAAGCCCTGGCCGCGCGGCAGTTCCGGCGGGCTTGCCGCCGGCGCCGATCCGTCCTTTCTCCGCCCCGGCATGTCCCTCTCCGCCCGCGACCTGCTCGCCTGGTATGACCGACACCGCCGGACCCTGCCGTTCCGCGGCGAGGCCGACCCGTATCGCATATGGGTCTCCGAGGTCATGTTGCAGCAGACGACGGCCGCGGCGGCGGGGCCGCGCTTCGCCCGCTTCGTGGCGCGGTTTCCCGATCTCGCGACGCTGGCGACGGCGCCCGAGTCGGCGGTGATGGAGGAGTGGGCGGGGCTCGGCTACTACGCGCGCGCGCGCAACCTGCACGCCGGCGCGCAGGCGCTGCTGGCGCGCGGGGGCTTCCCCGACACGCCGGAGGGGCTGCGGGAAATCCCGGGCATCGGGCCCTACACAGCGGCGGCGGTGGCCGCGATCGCGTTCGGCCGGCCGGTGGTCCCGGTGGATGCCAATGTGGAACGGGTGACGGCGCGGCTCTTCGCGGTGGAGGAGCCCCTGCCGCGGGCCAAGCCCCGGCTGTCGGCGCTGGCGCAGCGCTGGATGGAGGCTGAGGAGGCGCGTGCGCGGCCGGGCGATCTGGCACAGGCGCTGTTCGACCTCGGCGCGACGGTCTGCACTCCGCGCGCTCCGGCCTGCACGCTGTGCCCCGTGCGGCCGGCCTGCGCCGGGGCAGCCGCCGGCATCGCCGCGGCGCTGCCGGCGAAGGCGGCAAGGCCCCCTCGCCCGCTGCGGCATGGCGTGCATTTCCTGGCGCTGCGGGGGGACGGCGCGGTGTGGCTGCGGCGGCGGCCGCCGCGGGGGCTGCTGGGCGGCATGTGGGAGATTCCGGGCACGCCCTGGCGCGACTCGCCCTGGGCCGAGGCGGAGGCTGCGGCGCACGCGCCCTGCCGCGCCCGCTGGCGCGCCGTGCCGGGGGTGGCGCGGCACGGCTTCACCCATTTCGAGCTGGCGGCCACCCTCCGCGTCGCCCGCGCGGAGGGCCTGCCGGAGGAAGGCTGGCACGCCGCCGCCCGCGCGGAGGCCATCCTGCCGCGCGCGATGCGCCGCCTGCTCGCCCTTGCGGCGGAGGCCGGGGCGATGAAGATTGCCGCCGATTCGAACTCCGGGAGATCCGCACCATGACCACCCCCGCCATCACCCTCCGCCGCGGCGCCGCGCTCCGCTGGATCGGGGTTGCGCTGCTCGGCTCCTGGGCGCTGGCAGCCTCGGCCTACGTCATCGTGCCGATGTGGCCGGTGCCGGCGACGATGCAGACGGCCGTCGTGCTGCTGCTCGGCGCCTTCGGCGGGCCTTGGTTCGGGGCGGCGTCGGTGGCGCTTTACCTGGCGCAGGGCGCGGCCGGGCTGCCGGTGTTCGCGGGCGGCGGCGCGGGGCTTGCCCATCTGTTCGGGCCGACGGGCGGGTTCCTCTTCGGCTTCCTTGTCGCCGCCTGGATCGCGGGCTTCGCCGGGCGGGGCTGGCTGCGCGCCGGTGCGGTGCTGCTTGCCGCGCACCTCGTCCTGTTCGTGCCGGGCGTGCTGTGGCTGTCGCAGTTCGTCGGGCTGGAGCGCGCCTGGCAGGCGGGCTTCGTCGTGTTCCTGCCGGGCACGCTGCTCAAGACCGCGGCGGCGCTCGCCCTGCTGCGGGCCGTCCGCCGCGGGTGAACCGGGCGGCGCTGGAACGCTTCCAGCTTCCGCTCTACCTCGCCTCGCTCGCCGCCGGGCTCGGCCTCGGGCAGGCCGTTCCCGGGCTTTCGGCCGCCGGCAGCGCGGCGCTGTGGCCGGCGCTGGCGGCGCTGCTGTTCGTGACCTTCACGCAAGTGCCGCTCGGGGGGCTGCCCGGGGCCTTCGCGGACGGGCGGTTCCTGGCCGCGCTCTGCCTCGGCAACCTCGTGCTGCTGCCGGTGCTGGTGGCCGTGCTGCTGCCCTTCGCCGGGGCCGATCCGGCGATCCGCATCGCCGTGCTGCTGGTGCTGCTCGCCCCCTGCACCGACTGGTTCGTGACCTTCGCCGCACGCGCCGGCGGCGATGCGCCGCGCGCCATCGCCGCGACGCCGCTGCTGCTGGCCGCGCAGATGCTGCTGCTGCCCCCGGCGCTGTGGTGGCTGGCCGGGGCGGAGGCGGCGGCGCTGATCCGCGCGGACGCCTTCCTGCTCGTGTTCGCGGTGCTGATCCTGCTGCCGCTGCTGGCGGCCTGGGCGCTGGAGCGGGCGGCTGGGCGATCGGCGCGGGCGGCGGGGCTGGTGATACGCCTCGGCGACTGGCCGGTGCCGCTGCTCTGCCTCGTGCTGCTGGCGATCGGGGTGGCGGAGGCGGCATCCGTGCTCGACGCCGCCTCGGCGCTGGCGCCGCTCGTGCCGCTCTATGCGGCCTTCGCCCTCGGGGCGGCGGCGGGGGGGGTGGCGCTCGCGCGCGCGTTCCGGCTGCCGCATGGCAGCGGGCGCGTCGTGCTGTTCAGCCTTTCCACCCGCAACTCCTTCGTCGTGCTGCCCTTCGCCCTCGCCCTGCCGCCGCCGGCGCGGGAGGTTGCGGCGGCGGCGATCGTCCTGCAATCCTTCGTGGAGCTGCTGGCCATCCTCCTGCTGCTCCGGGCGGCGCCGCGCCTCCTGCCGGAGCGGCCTTGACGCGGCCGGGCGGTTCGGCACATGTCCCTTCGTGTCCTAAGCAATCCGGCGGGATGGGGGAAACGTGTCGGACAACCTCAAGGGCTATGTCGGCCTGCCGCAGGACAGCACCCTGCCCACGGTGCTGACCGGGCTGTATTTCGAGGCGCTCGAGAACTTCACCCGCACCTTCGCCTTCCGGGCGGATGACCGGGTGGTGATGCTGCTCGACCGCAAGATCGACCCCCTCGTGATCCACGCGATCTCGGGCCTTGCCCGCGCGCGCGGCGTGCGGCCCTGGGTGATCCTGTCCGACACCACCCAGCACACCGAGATCCCGGAGGAGGTGAAGCCGATCCTGTCGCAGGCGACCTTCGTCGTCTCCTCCTGGTTCTGCTCGATCATCGACCCGTTCTGCATCGGCCTCCGGAAGAAGGGGCAGCGCTGGGTGAAGGTGACGTATTTCCGCGACCTCGGGCTGCTGAAGACGCCGCAGGCGCGCTTCCCGATCGACCTGGTGGGCGAGATCATCCGCGCCACCGCCGCGCGCTACCCGAAGGGCCAGGACTTCGACCTGAAGTTCCGCGACCCGCGGGGAACGGACCTGACCATCCGCTTCACCGCCGAGATGCGGGAGAACCTGCTCGCCTCCAACCGCTGGCGCGGCAAGATGACGCCGGACGAGCCGGGCGCCTACGTCCACTACCTGCCGACGCACGGGCCGAACCTCTACGACCGCACCAGCGTGAAGGACGACGAGCACATCGTCGTGCCGGTGAACGGCATGGTCTATCCGCAATGCGCGGTGGGCTTCGGGGAGCCGTTCAAGGAGCGGATCGGCGTCGAGTTCAAGGACGACCGCATCGTCGCCGTGCATGGGGAGGGCAAGGAGGCCGACATCCTGCGCGACATGCTGGTGGGCGGGCGGCTGATCGAGCTCGGCTGCGGCTTCAACCCGAAGGCGCCGCGGCACACCATCTACCCGGCCGGCTCCAACAGCCCGGGGGCGCTGCACTACGGGATCGATCTCGCCAAGCCCTGCGACTACATCCGCCGCGTGATGCCGGAATGGGAGGAGCCGCCGATCCACATGGATCTCGTCTCCTTCGACACGACCGTGACGGCGGGCAACACGCCGCTGATCGAGGACGGGTTCCTCTGCGCGCTGCGCGACCCCTCGGTGGTCGAGATGGCGAAGCGCTTCGGGGACCCCGTGGACCTGCTGGAAGCCTGGCCGGACTGACCCGGCCCAACCGACGGGGAGGAACGACAATGACCACGAGCATCGGCCGGCGCGCGGCTCTGGCGGCCGGCCTCGCGGCGGGGCTGCCGGGGCTTGCCTCGGCGCAGCAGGCCGCGCGCACCGTCCGCATGGTGGTGCCCTATGCGCCTGGCGGCACCACCGACATCACCGCGCGGCTGCTGATGCCGGGGATCGCCCAGCGCCTCAACGAGACCTGGATCGTCGAGAACCGCTCCGGCGCCTCGGGCGCCATCGGCTCTGCCGAGGTGGCGCGGGCGGCGCCGGACGGCACGACATTCCTCTACTCGAACGAGGTTCTGCTGGTGCTGCGCTACGTGCTGCGCCAGGTGCCGTTCGACGCCATCGCGGATTTCACGCCGATCGTCCGCACCGTCTCGATTCCCTATGTCATCGTCGGCTCTCCGCAGCATGTGCGCGAGCCGGACATCGCCGCCATCCTGCAGACGATGCGGACATCCCCCGAAAGCGTGACCTGGGCGGGCTCGACGCTCGGCTCCATCGGGCAGCTGGGTGCGGAGGCGATCGCGCGGAACCTCGGCGTGCGGACGACCGTCGTCGCCTATCGCGGCACGGGGCCCGCGCTGAACGACCTGATGGCGGGCTCGGTCAAGCTGATGATCGCGCCGCTCGGGCCGGTCGCGCAGCTGATCCGCGAGGGGCGGCTCAAGGCCTATGCCACCACGGCGGCGCGTCGGCTGCCCTCGCTGCCGGAGGTGCCGACGATGGTCGAGGCCGGGCAGCGCGACATCGTGTTCGACGGCTGGTGCGGCATGTGGGGCCCGCGCAACCTGCCCACCGAGATCGTCACCCGCGTGCACGCCGCGACGCAGGCGGCGGTGCGGGAGCCGGCGGTGCTCGAGCGCATGACCGCCATCGGCCTGCTGCCGATCGAGGAGAGCCCAGCCGATTTCGCCCGCGCCTGCGAGGAGGAGATCCGCCGCAACGGCGAGATCGCCCGCGCCGCCGGGATCCAGCCCGAGTGAGGACGCGATGACCCGCTTCGCAATGCATCGCCGCGCGCTGCTGGCCGCGGCCCCTGCCCTGCTTGCCGCGCCGGCCGCGTTGCGCGCCCAGCCCGCCTGGCCGGACCGGCCGATCCGCGTCATCGTGCCCTTCGGCGCCGGCGGCCCGACCGACATCGTCGCCCGCATGGCGGTGGACCATGTTTCGCAGGCCCTCGGCCAGCCGGTGGTGGTGGAGAACCGCGCCGGCGCGGGCGGCAACATCGGCACCCGGGCGGTGGCGGAGGCGACGGACGGCCATACCTTCCTGCTCAACGCCTCGGGGCCGATGGTCATCAACCAGTGGCTCTACCAGAACATGGGGTTCGACCCGGAGCGGTCCTTCGCCGCCATCGCCCGGCTGACGACCGGGCCGCTGCTCGGCATCACCGGCGCGCAGCAGCCCTACAACAGCCTCGGCGACCTGATCGCCGACGCGCGGCGCCGCCCGGGCCAGGTGAACTACGGCATCGCCGGCTACGGCACGGTCCCGCATCTCGCGACCGAACTGCTGGCGCGCGCGGCCGGCATCGAGATGCTGCAGGTCGTTTATCGCGACACGCCGGCGGCGCGGAACGCCGTGATCGCGGGCGAGGTCGCGCTGTTCTTCGATTCCCCGGCGGCGATCGGCGTGGTGCGCGGGGGGCGGGCGAAGGCGCTCGCCGTCACCACCCCCGAGCGCTTTCCCCCCTTCCCCGACATCCCGACCGTGCGCGAGGCGGGCGGGCCCGACATCTCGGCCGAGGCGTGGTACGGGCTGTTCGCACCGGCCGGCACCCCGCCCGAGCGGATCGCCCGGCTGCGCGAGGCGTTCCAGGCGGCGCTCGCCACGCCGCAGGCAACGGAGCGGCTGGCCGGCCTCGGCTTCATCGCCGTGCGCGACACGCCGGAGGAGTTCCTGCGCTTCATGGCAGCCGAACGCGCGCGCTGGGGCGAGGTGATCCGCGCCGCCAACATACGCCTCGGGTGATCCGCCTACATCGCGCCGGAGAGCACCAGCACCACGCCGCCCACCACCAGGAGCGCGCCGACAAGTTCGGCGCGCGTCAGCGCCTCGCGCAGATAGAAGCGCCCGAAGCCGAGGGTGAACAGGATCTCCATCTGTCCGACCGAGCGCACCAGGGCGATCGGCGCCAGCGCATAGGCAGAGAACCAGCCGACCGACCCCGCCGCCGACAGCAGGCCGACCGGCATGGCAAGCCGCCATTCGCGCAGCACGGCGACGAGCATCGCGGCTTCCTTCCGCAGCATCCAGGCGGCCAGCATCAGCGTCTGCACGATGGTCATGCACACCACCGTCATCAGCGCGCGGCGGATGTGGCCGGCCTCCTCCGCCGGAAGCGCCTCCACCGCCAGCTTGATGAAGATGCCGGTCAAGGCGAACAGCAGCCCGGCGCCGAGACCGCACAGCGCCGCCGGCTGGAAGGTGGCGCGAACCATCTCCCGCCAGCCGGGCGCTCGGCCGGCGAGCGACAGCACGAGCGTCCCGGCGACCGAGACGAACACGCCCATCCAGGAGAGAGGCGAGAGCGCCTCGGCCAGCAGGATCCAGGCGAGGAAGGCGCCCTGCACCGCGTCGGTCTTGGAATAGGCCGTGCCGACGACGAAGTTGCGGTGCCCGAAGGCGAGGATCAGCAGGTTGGTCGCGACGATCTGCGCAAGCCCCCCGGCCGCGACCCACAGCCAGAAGGCCGCGTTGGGGTCGGGGATCGCGCCGCCCCAGCCGATGCGGTGGAGAAGCAGCGCCAGCAGCGCGAAGGGCGCGCCATAGAGGAACCGCGCGAGCGACGCGCCATTGACGGAGAACCGCCCGCGCAGCCTCTGCTGCATCGCCGTCCGCCACGCCTGGAACAGCGCGGCGGAGAGCGTGAAGGGCAGCCAGAGCGCGGAGACGACCACGCGGCGATGCTACGCGCGGATCGCCCGGCGGGGAACGCCGGCCGCGGCGCGTCAGATCTTGAACGACTCGAGCGTCGTGGGATGGAACAGCTCCTCCGGCTGCACGAGCCGCGAGGAGAGCCCCTGCGCGTGGTGCATGCGCAGGAACGCCTCGAGCACGTGGCGGTTCTCGGCGAAGCCGTAGGACCAGTAGTCCTGCCCCATCAGCGCGCGCGCTGCGGCGAGCTGCTCCTCGACGAAGGGCAGCGTCACCTTGGTGGCCGAGGTGTCGGCCAGCCGCGCGACGGCGAGGCGCTTCGCCGCCTCGAACGCCTTCATCAGCGCCCCGGGGAGATAGGGGAACGCCTCCGCGAGCGACTTCCGCACCACGAGCAGGTGCATGATGGGGAAGATGCGCGTCTTGCGGTACCATGCCTGGGCCGCCGCCGTCGGGTCCGGCCACAGCCAGCCGAGGTTGGGCTCGCCCCGCTCGAAGCAGGAGGGCAGGCGCGGGCCCATCACGGCGTCGAGCTCGCCGCGGGCAAGCATGCCGGAGATGGTCGCGCCCTCCGGCGCGTCGGACAGCCGCACATCGGGCGGCAGCGTCAGCGCGATCTTCTCGACCCGGCCGGGCGACTCGTAGCCGCCGCGCACCCATTCGATCTCGCAGGGCCTGACGCCGTACTCCTCCTCGAGGATGCCGCGCGCCCAGACATTGGCGGAGAGCTGGTATTCCGGCACGCCGATGCGCTTGCCCCGGAGATCCTCAGGCTTCGTGATGCCGCGGTCGGTGCGGATGACGATGCAGGTGTGGCGGAAGGCGCGGGAGGGATAGACCGGGATGGCGATGTAGGGGCAATCGCCCCGCGCCACCTTCACCGCGTAGGACGAGAAGGAGAGTTCGCAGACATCGAACTCCGCGTGCCGGATGGCGCGGAAGAAGATCTCCTCCGGCTCCAGCAGCGAGAACACAGGATTCACGCCGTCGATCTGCACCGTCCCGTCCACGAGCGGGCGCATGCGGTCGTAGTCGCCGACGGCGACGGAGAGGTTGAGCTTCGCCACAGCGTCACTCCGCGGCGTCGGAGCGGGTGTAGAGAGCGGCCTCCTCCTCCCCGACGCCGAGGGTGCGCCAGTCGGTCCCCTTCGGCACGATGCCCTCGAAGGAGGCGATCTTGTGCTGCGGGATCTTCGGCTGCCGGTGGCCGAGCGGCGGGATGCCGCGCTCGAACTCCTCGAGCTGCTGCAGCATCAGCCGCCGCCAGTGGGTGATGGCGATGTCGGAGGCGCCGAGGCGCTCGCTCGTGCGGTCGGCGATCGGGCCCTGGCTTTCCCACATCGCCATGTCCTGGTTCGGGATGCCGGGAATGCCGGTGAAGTTGCCGAGCGCCATCGCCTGCCGGTCCTGCAGGAAGTCGTTGTCGAGCGTGCGGATCTTGCGCCAGCGGTGATCGAGGTCGATCCCCTTCTGCACGCGGAGGAACTTGCGCCATTCCTCGTTGTCCGGCACCTCCGGCCCCTCGCCCCAGGCCATGAAGTAGAACCAGGATTCGGTGTCGGTGATGGGCACCGTCACCTGCGCCACGTTGTAGCTCGCGTTCGGCGGGATGAGGCAGATGAGGGGCGAGACGAAGGTGCTGATGCGGTAGTAGTCATGCGTCGCGGCATTGGCGATCGGGCGGCGGATCGCGGCGTAGCGGAAGCCGTAGGGCGTCGTCAGCACCGTCAGCCGCGGGGCCTTGTCGGTGGAAGGCCGCGTCCAGTTCTTCCTCGTGGCGCCGGCGCGCGCCACGCGCGCGGGCACCATGTCCGAGGAATGGAGCGAGGAGGAATGCGCGCTGTCGATCTGCCCTTCCAGGATCTGCGCCCAGTTGCAGGGCACCCATACCTTGCAGGTGGCGACCTTCACGCCCGGGTGCGGGGCGAAGGGCGGCGGCTCGAAGGGCGGCATGTGCTCGGGCTCGCCGAGATAGCCCCAGATGAAGCCGCCCGCCTCCTCCACCGGGTAGTGCGGGTGCTTCACTGCCGCCGCCGCGCAGGCCTCGGGCGGTTCCGAAGGCATCTCCACAACCTCGCCCGCCGCGGTGATCTTCCAGCCGTGGTAGAGGCAGCGAAGCCCCCCCTCCTCGTTGCGGCCGAAGGCCATGGAGGCCTTGCGGTGCGGGCAGCGGTCGTCGATCGCACCCAAGCGTCCCTCCGGGTCGCGCCAGACGGCCAGCGTCATGCCGAACACCGTCACCCGCAGCGGGCGGCCGCCGGGCTCCTCGACCTCCTCCGACAGGCAGAGCGGGATCCAGGACCGGCGCATCAGCCGCCCCATCGGGGCGTCGCCGGAAACGCGGCAGAGCCGCATGTTCTCTTCGTGCGTCAGCATGGATGCTTCCCCCCGCTTGGCGTGCGGACAGCGATATGCTTAGGCATCTAACCAACAGCCGCGAGCCTGTCCACAACGCCATGACCGAACCCGGCTTCACGCCGCTGCGCATCGCCCGTGCCGAGTGGGCGGCAGAGGGCATCCGCCGTTTCGAACTGCGCGCCCCCGACGGCGCCGCCCTGCCACCCTTCGCGCCCGGCGCGCATGTGAAGGTGCAGGTGCCGTCCGGCGTCATCCGCAACTACTCGCTGGCCAACGCCCATGAGGAGGATCCCGGCCTCTACGAGATCGCGGTGAAGCGCGAGGCGGACGGCCGGGGCGGCTCGGTCAGCCTGTGCGATGCGGCGCGGGAGGGCGAGTTGCTGCCCGTGTCGGCACCCGCCAACGACTTCCCGCTGTCCGACAAGGCGCAGTCCTTCCTGTTCATCGCCGGCGGCATCGGCATCACGCCGATCCTGTCGATGGCGCGGCACCTCGCGGCCACCGGCGACGCGCGGCCCTTCCGGCTTCTCTACCTGACGCGCACGCCGGAGACGACCGCGTTCCGCGAGGCGCTCTCCCCCTTCGGGCGGGCGGTGACGATCCATCACGACCACGGCGATCCCGACCGCGCCTTCGACCTCTGGCCGCTGCTCGAGACGCAGAAGCGCGGCTGCCACCTCTACTGCTGCGGCCCCGCCGGGCTGATGCAGGCGGTGCGCGACATGTCCGGCCACTGGCAGCCGGGAACCGTGCATTTCGAGGATTTCGGCAGCGCCAACACCAAGCCCCGTGCGGAGGACGTGCCCTTCACCGTGCGTCTAGCGAGATCCGGCGCGGCGTTCGAGGTGCCGGTCGGCGCCTCCATCCTGGAGGTGCTGCGCAGGCACGGCATCCGCGTCCCCTCCTCCTGCGAGGCGGGGACCTGCGGATCCTGCCGCACGCGCTGGCTCGAAGGCCAGCCCGACCACCGCGACCTCGTCCTCTCGCCCGAGGAGCGGGCGCACGACATGATGATCTGCGTCGGCCGCGCCAGGGGCGAGCTGGTGCTCGACCTGTGACGCCGCTCCGCCTCGGCGTCATCGGCCTCGGCCGCGCCTTCATGCTGATGCGCGCGACCTTCCTGCTGGACGGGCGCGTGCGCCTTACGGCCGCCGCCGACCCGCGCCCTGCCGCGCGCGAAGCCTTCCTGGCCGAGTTCGGCGGCCGCGCCCACGACACCGCCGAGGCCCTGGTGGACGACCCGGACGTGGAGGCCGTGTACATCGCCACCCCCCACCAGTTCCACGAGGCGCAGGTGCTGGCCGCGCTCGCCGCAGGCAAGCCGGTGCTGGTCGAGAAGCCGATGGCGCTCGACCTCGCCGCCGCCCGCCGCATGGCAGAGGCCGCCGAGCGCGCAGGCTTGCCCCTGATCGTCGGCCACAGCCATTCCTTCGACGCCCCCTATCTGCTGGCGCGCAGCCTGATCGGCACCCCGGGCGTGGGCCGGCTGCATGCCATCACCGCGCTCAATTTCACCGACTACCTGTATCGCCCGCGTCGGCCGGAGGAGCTGGACACCGCGCAAGGCGGCGGCGTGGTGTTCGGCCAGGCGCCGCATCAGGTGGAGGTGGTGCGGCTCCTGGGCGGCGGACGCGTCCGCAGCGTGCGGGCGATGACGGCGCGGCCCGATCCGAAGCGCCCGACAGAGGGCCTCTACGCCGCCTTCCTGACTTTCGAGGACGGCGCCTTCGCCACCCTCACCTATTCCGGCATGGGGCATTTCGATACCGACGCCTGGATGGGCTGGGGCGGCGAACTCGGCCAGGCGAAGGATCCGGAGGCGCATGGCGCGGCGCGCGCCGCCCTCGCCCGCTTCGCAACACCCGAGGCGGAGGCCGCCTTCAAGGAAACCCGCACCTACGGCGCCGCCCCCCTGCCCGCGCCGGAGCCGCCTTCGCGCCACAACCACTTCGGCCCTGTCATCGCCTCCTGCGACCACGCCGACCTGCTGCCCGACCCGCTCGGCGTCGCGGTGCATGGCGACCTGGAACGGCGGCACATCGCGGCGCCGCTGCGCCCCGCGCCGCGCGCCGAGGTGATCGACGAGCTGCTGGCCGCCATCCGCGACGGCAGGCCGCCGCTGCACTCGGCGCGCTGGAGCGTGGCGACGATGGAGGTGGTGCTCGGCATCCTTGCCTCCGCGGCCGAGGGGCGCGAAATCCGCATGGCCGACCAGGTCGGCCTGCCTTGACCGCGCCGCGCGCGGGGCGGACCTTGCCACGCGGGATGAAACGCCGCGCACCCGCATGACGAGCCCCGGCTGGGCCGCGATCCGACGGCTGTTCGGCACGCCCGATTTCGTCCGGCTCTGGGCGATCGGCGGCATCGCCAACACGATGCGCTGGGTCGAGATCCTCGTCGCATCCCTGTGGACCTGGCAGCAGACGCACTCGGCGCTGGCGGTCGCGCTGGTCGCGATGATGCGCGCGGTGCCGATGCTGCTGCTCGGCGCCGCGGCCGGCGCCATCGCCGACCGGATGGACCGGCGCCTCGTGCTGATCGCCCTGCAGGCGGCGGCGACGGCGGGGGTGGGCGCGGTGGTCCTGCTCGGTCTCGCCGGGCGGCTCGCGGTGTGGCACCTGATGGCGCAGGGCTTCGTCACCGGCATGGCCTGGGCCGCCGAGATGGCGACGCGCCGCCGCATGGCCGCCGATGCCGCCGAGCCGGACGACCTCGTCTCCGCCATCGCGCTCGACACCATGACGAACTCGACGACGCGCGCGGCCGGGCCGCTTCTCGGCGGCCTGCTGTTCGACGCGATCGGCATCACCACCGCCTTCGGCATCGCCTTCGCGCTGCATGGCGCGGCGCTGTGGCTGGCCTTCCGCATCGCGCGGCGGCCGCAGCCCGTCGCGGCCGGGCGGCCGGAGTTCCTGGCCGGCATCGCCGACGCCGCCCGCATCGCGGGCGCGACGCCGACGCTGCGCGGCGTGCTGATCGCGACCGTCGCGATGAACGTGTTCGCCTTCTCCTACACGACGGTACTGCCGGCCTTCGGGGAGGTGGCGTTCGGCGCCTCGGGCACGCTGATCGGGCTGCTGGCCGCGGCCGAGCCGCTCGGGGCGCTGGCCGGCGGAGTCCTGCTGGCGCTGCGGCGGCCGGCGCCGCGGCTCGCCGCCTTCCTCGGCGGTGCGGCCTGGTTCTGTGGCGGCATGGTGCTCGCGGCGCTCTCGCCCGCCTACGCGCTGGCCTGGCTGCTGCTGTTCGCGGGCGGCTTCGGCACGGCCCGCTTCGGCTCCCTCCAGGCGGCGCTGGCGATGGTGGCGGCCCCGCCCGAGGCGCGATCCCGCATGCTCGGGCTGGTCACGACGGCGATCGGCACGAGCCCCTTCGGTGTCCTGCTGGCCGGCGCGCTGTCGGACGGCGCGGGGCCGCGAGTCGCGCTCGTGGCGATGGGCGCGCTCGCCTGCGCCGGCGTGGCGCTGGCGTGGCGTTGGGGGCGGGCGGGACGCTAGCCGACCGGCCTTCGCCGCAGGATCCAGGCGGCGGCCTCCGTCGGGAGACGCCCGCGGAGCGTCAGTCTCGCATCGGCCGCGGCGCCGGAGCCGTCCGGCCAGCCGCCGCAGCAGCGTCGGAGGCCTGCCTGCTGGCTGGGCCGGATGCGGCGACCGCCGCGGCCGCGCCCGCACAGCCTCGGCCTGCCGGCGGTCGCGCGGCAGGCGCGGATCGATCAGCACGAAAGGTTCGGCCTCGCGGGCGAGAAAACCTTAGAGGACGCCCGGCGGGCCGGGCGCCTGCTCCGCGCGCGCGATCGCGCATGTCACCACCGGCGGCCCGTCGGGCCCGTCGTATGCGCCGTCGTGGGCACCGAGGTTTCGGCCATCGAACAACACGCCGGCGCGGACGAACCCGTCGCGCGGGGCGTGGCTTGGCGTCATCCCGCATCGAGCCGCTGCAGCCCCGCCGCGAGATCGGCGATCAGGTCCTCGACCTCCTCGAGCCCTATGTGGAAGCGCACGGCCGGCCCGCCGAGATCGCCCGAGGTCGCGGTGCGGGTGATGAAGTTGGTGGTCGGCAAGGCGAGGCTCTCGTAGCCGCCCCAGGAGGCGCCGATGCCGAACAGCGAGAGCCCGTCCACCATGCGGAAGATGTCGGCCTCGCTGTAGCGCGGCTGGAACACCACGCCGAACAGGCTCGCCGCGCCCGTGAAGTCGCGCTTCCAGATCTCGTGGCCGGGCGCGCCGGGCAGCGCGGGGTGCAGCACGCGCTTCACCTGCGGCTGGCCGGCGAACCAGCGCGCCACCGCAAGGCCCGCCGCTTCCTGCGCCTCCATCCGCACCTTCAACGTGCGCAAGCCGCGTAGCGCGAGCCAGCAATCGTCCGGGCTCGCGTACTGGCCGAGCGTGGTCGAGGCGGTGCGGAGCGTCTCCCAGTCCGCGTCGGTGGCGACCGTCGCGCTGCCCAGCAGCACGTCGGAATGGCCGACGGCGTATTTCGTCAGCGCCTGGATCGAGACGTCCACGCCGTGCGCGAAGGGCTGGAAGTGGTGGAAGCCCCAGGTGTTGTCCATCAGCACCTTGGCCCCGCGCGCGTGCGCCGCGCGCGCCAGCGCCGGCACGTCCTGCATCTCGAAGGTGTGGGAGCCTGGGCTTTCGAGGTAGAGCACGCGGGTGTTCGGGCGGAACAGGGGCGCGATCCCGCCCTCGTCGAGCGTCGGGTCGTAGTAGGTCGTCTCGACGCCGTAGCGCCTGAGCAGCGTGTCGCAGAGGTGGCGTGCGGGGCCGTAGACGGAATCGGGCATCAGCAGATGGTCGCCCGCCGAGAGGAAGGCGAGCAGCGGCACCGCCACGGCGGCGAGGCCGGTCGAGTAGATCTGGCAGCGCGTGCCGCCCTCGATCTCGGCAATCGCGTCCTCAAGCGCGAAGTGTGTTGGCCCGCCATGGGTGCCGTACATCAGCACCTGCTCCAGGCGGCGCTTGGCCGTAGCGCGGCGGTCCTCGCAGGACGGGTAGAGCACGGTGGATCCGCGCACGAGCGGCGGGTTCACGAAGCCGCGCTCGCGCAGCGGCGCGCGGCCCATGTGCGCAAGGCGCGTGCCGAAGCCCTGCCGGCGGGGGGTGGCGTCGTCGGCCATGGGCCTCAGTCCTCGTGGGTCACGATGATGCCGTCCGGATGGCTCGCCCATTCGGACCAGGATCCGTCATACACCGCCGCGTCCGGGAGGCCGAGGCGCGCCGCGGCAAGCGCGAGCACGCAGGCCGAGACGCCGCTGCCGCAGGTGAACACGACGGGCTCGCTGCCATCCACCCCCACCTCGGCGAGCCGCGCGCGCAGCGTCGCCTCGTCGGCGAGCCTGCCATCCGGGGTGAGAAGCTCCGTGTAGGGCAGGTTGTCGGAATAGGGGATGTGGCCGGAGCGCAGGCCCGGCCGCGGTTCGGGCGCGGTGCCGTCGTAGCGGCCCTTGGCGCGGGCATCCACGATGCGCGGGCGTGGCAGCCGCTGGTCCAGGATGGGGCGGATCAGGTCGCCGAAGCCGACGACAAGACCCGCGCGGTAGGAGGGGACGAAACGCTTCGGCGCCACCGGAACCGGCTCGCCGGACTCGATCGTGCCGCCCGCCGCGCGCCACGCGGGCAGCCCGCCATCCAGCACCGCGACCTTGTCGTGCCCGAACACGCGGAACATCCACCACGCGCGCGGCGCCGAGGCGATGCCCTTCGCGTCATACGCCACCACGCGGCTGTCGTTGCCGATGCCGAGCGCGCCGACGAGGCGCGCGAAACGGCCCGCCGTCGGCAGCATGTGCGGCAGGTCGGAGTCCGGGTCGCTCACCGCGTCTATGTCGAAGAAGCGCGCGCCGGGAATGCGGGCGGCGAGGTGCTCGGCCCTGCCGTCGCGGTTCTCGTTCGGGAGGAACCAGGTGGCGTCGAGCACCACGAGGTCGGGCTTGCCGAGCTCCGCCTTCAGCCACTCGGCGGTCACGAGCGGTCCGAACGTCATGCGGCGCCTCCCTCCTCCGCCAGCGCGACATAGACGCGCCGGTTCGCCTTGCCCTTGTTCTCCAGCTTCTGGACGACGACGCGGCCGATCTCCGCGGTGCTACGCACATGGGTGCCGCCGCAGGGCTGGAGATCCACGGGCTTCGCCGCATCGCCGATCCGCACGAGGCGGATGCGCCCCGTCCCGCGCGGCGGCTGCACCGACAGCGTGCGGACGAGGCCCGGGTTGGCGTCCAGCTCCTCCTCGCTGATCGAGGTCTCGGTGATCGGGTGGTCCTCGGCGATCAGCGCGTTGAGCCGCTCGGTCAGCCATTCCTTCGCGGGCGGTTCGGCGAGGTCGAAATCGAGCCGCGAGCGGTCGGCGCCGATCTGCCCGCCGGTCACGCCGGCGCCCGGGATCAGGCTGCAGAGCAGGTGGAGGGAGGAGTGCATCCGCATCAGCCGATGGCGGCGGTCCCAGTCGAGCGCCGCCTCCACCTCCGCGCCCTCCGGCGGCAGCGGCGCGCCCCCGGCCGGCACATGCAGCACGATTCCGCCTTCGCCCTTCAGGGTGTCTATGATCGGCGTCTCGCCGCCCTCCCAGCGGAGCATGCCGCTGTCGCCGGGTTGCCCGCCGGCGCGGGCGTAGAACGCGCTCCGGTCCAGCACGATGCCCGCGGGGGTGACGGCCAGCACGCGCGCGGCGTGGCGCCGAAGGTAGGGGTCTGCGCGGAACAGGGGGTCGGTCATGCGGTGCTCCATTCGGCGCGGAGCGCGGCGTGGCGCGTCTCGAGCCACAGCAGCGCGAGCGCGGTCGGCGCGTTGCGGATGCGGTTGGTGGCGACGGCGCGGAACGCCTCGGCGGCGGGCAGCACGACGAGGCGCGTCGCCTCCTGCTCCGATGCAAGGCCGTGATCCCCGTGCGTGCCCGGCTCCGGCAGGCGGCAGCGGGCAGCGGTGAAGGTCACCGTCTCGTCGCAGCCGCCCTGCATCAGCAGGAACTCGCCGATGCGTGCGAAGCGGTCGGGCAGGAGGCCGGTTTCCTCGGCGGTCTCGCGGCGGGCGGCCGCCTCCGGGTCCTCGTCGGGCTCCAGCAGGCCGGCGGGGCATTCGAGCAGCAGCGGATCCAGCCCGGCGGCGAGCGCGGGCAGGCGGAACTGCTCGATCTGCCCCACCCGGTCGCTCCACGGGTCGTTGGGGAGGAGGGCGCCGGCGCGGCCGCGCCGCCACAGCTCCCAGGTCAGCAGTCCGGACAGCGTGCCGTCGAAGCGGCGGAAACGGAAGCGGATGAGCTGGTAGGCGAAGCGCCCGGCCCACACCGTCTCCTCGGACTCGGGCGCGAACAGCGGATGCGGCGGGATCGGGCGCGCCTTCGGGTGCGGGGCGGTCATGCGGGGCGGAGAGTAGCCGAGCCGGCGCCGTGGCGGAACCGGGCCGCGCCTTCCCGCGGCCCGCGGCCGCGCCATATCCTGCGCGCCGATGTCCGACCCGCTTCTCGCCCAGGAGCCGCTGCTGCGGCTGGTTCCGTTCCTCGGCGTGTTCGCCCTGACGGCTGCGCTCGAGGCGTGGCTGCCCCGGCGCGCGCGCCGCCTGCCGCGGCTGTCCCGCTGGCCGTCGAACATCGGGATCGTGATCGTGGACACGCTGCTGGTCCGGCTGCTGTTCCCGACCGCCGCCGTCGGCGTGGCGCTTGCGGTCGAGGCGCGGGGGGGCGGGCTGCTCAACTGGCTCGGCGCGCCGGCCTGGGTTTCCGTCCCGGTCGCGGTGGTGCTGCTCGACCTCGCTGTCTATGTCCAGCACGTCCTGTTCCACGCGGTGCCGGCGCTGTGGCGGGTGCACCGCGTGCACCACGCCGACACCGACATCGACGTGACGACGGGCCTGCGCTTCCATCCCCTCGAGATCCTGCTGTCCATGCTGATCAAGTCGGCGGTGATCGCGGTGCTCGGCGCGCCTGCCCTCGCGGTGCTGGCCTTCGAGGTGCTGCTGAACGCGACCTCGATGTTCAACCACGCCAACCTGCGGCTGCCCGCGCGCCTGGACGCCCTGCTGCGCCGCGTGCTGGTGACGCCGGACATGCACCGCGTGCACCACTCGGCTGCCGAGCCCGAGACGAACAGCAACTACGGCTTCAACCTGGCGCTGTGGGACCGGCTGTTCGGCACCTACCGCGCGGGGCCCGCGGCCGGTCACGAGGGCATGACGATCGGCCTCGAGGCGTTCCGCGACCCGGCCGAGGCGCGGCTGGACCGGATGCTGACGCAGCCGTTCCGCGACTGACGGCCCCTTCCCGCCGGATCGCGGCTCTGTCCCTCCCCGATCCCCGCTGCGCAGGCGTCGCCCCGCCGCGGGCCGTGCGCGCTACGGCAGCAGGGGCTGCGCCGCCCGCCCGTCGAGCCGGAAGGAGACGACGCGACAGCGGAACAGCACCTGCTCCGCCCCGTCGGCGAGGCGCAGACGAAGCCGATCGGCGCCGGCCTCGATCACGGTCCACCACTCGCGCGCCGCGACCTCGGCGAGGCGCCAGAGAGGCTCTGCCGCACCGCCGCGGCTTTCCAGCGGCTGGAAGGCCATGCGCGATCGGCCAGGCTCCGGCAAGGACAAGGGCTCGGGCCCGACCGCGCGCTCGATCTGGACGCTGACGCCGCCCCCCACGTCCTGCCACCGCCCCAGCCGCACCGGCGCCATGGTTCGCCCGGGAGCCACCCGGCGCCAGTGCTGGAAGCCGTCGCTGCGGTCCCCGGGCGCCAGCACCAGTATCTCCTCGCGGCAGTCGTCCCCGGCCGGAGACCAGACACCGGACAGGCCCCCGCGCTGCCCTCCGCGGCGCGACGCCTCCAGGACCGCGGCGGTGAAGCGTGGCCCGAGCTCCGTCTCGAGCGCAGACAGCACCCAGGGCTCGTAGGTCACGGCGGAGGCGGAGCGCAGGTCGCCCGCGGCCGTTCCCCAGGAGAGCACGGCGGCGCAGAGCGAGGGCACCGGCGCGGAGACGCGAATGGCGGAGGGCATCGGCACGGCGGCGTGGCGGGATGCCCGGAGACTGCCATAACCCCGGGCCGCCCGACAACCTCTGGTGGCGGCTTGCCCCGTCAAGTTCCATCCACCTGCCGCCGAACCTCGACCGTGTCCGGATCCTCGGCCCGACGCTCGATCGTGAAGCCGAGTCTCCGGCAGAAGGCCAGCATCGGTGCGTTGTCCGCGAGCACCCGGCCGACCACCGCCCGCAGACCGACCTCGCGCGCCCAGGCGAACAGCCGCTGCATCAGATGCCGCCCGAGACCCTGCCCCTTCCAGGCAGGCTCCACCACCAGCGCGAACTCGCCGACCTCCCCACCGGGGTCGCGCACCAGCCGTGCGACCCCGACCGTCCGGTCACCATCCACGGCGACGAAGGCCATCTCCCGATCATAGTCGATCTGCGTCAGGCGCGCCGTCAGTTCGGGCGGCAGCTCCTGCATCGGGACGAAGAAGCGGAAACGCACATCCTCGGGCGGCAGGCGCGCGAAAAAGGCGCGATGCGCCTCGGCATCCTCGGGGCGCACGGGGCGGATGGTCAGGCGGCGGCCGTCCGGCGCCGTCCACGCCTCGACGAGATGCCCGGGATAGGGAGCGATCGCAAGCAGCCCCGCCTGTCCCGCCGGCCGCAGCAGGACGGACGCATCGAGCGCCAACACCCCGCCCGCCGCCGCCCGGAGCGGGTTGAGGCTGGCGGTCGCGATCTCCGGGAAGTCAACCGCCAGGGCCGAGAGCGCGACGAGCGCTGCCGCCACCGGGCCCGGCCCCGCCCAGGGGCGCTCCGGCTGGCTCGACAGCAGGGCGCCCGCCCGCGTCCGCGCGACGAGAGACAGGGCCAGAGCACGGTTCAGCGGCGGGAGGTCCACCGCCTCGTCCCCCGCGAGGTCGGCCGCCGTGCCGCCGGCGCCGAAGCCGATCCACGGGCCGAACATAGGATCCTCCTCGAGGCGGAGCCGCAGATCGGCACCCGCAGGCGCCATCGCCTGCACGAGGAAGCCGCCGAGCCGCGCCGCCGGGGCGATCGCCGAGACCCGCGCCGCAAGCGACTCCGCCGCCGCCGCCACGCCAGGCCCGGCCGGCAGATCCAGCGCCACACCGCCCGCCGCCGCCTTCCCCGGCAGATCGAAGGAGAGGACCTTGAGCGCGACGCGCCCGCCGATCGCAGACGCGGCGGCGGCGGCGGCGGCCGGGTCGGCGGCCACGCGCCAGGGCGCCACCGGCACGCCATAGGCCGCGAACACGGACAACGCCTCGTCCTCGCGCAGCCGCAGCCGTCCCTCGGCCCGCACGGCACGGAACAGGCGGGCGACGGCATTGCGGTCGGGCGAGACGTCGAGGACATCCCGCGGCGGCAGCTCCGCGGCGGCGGCGCGGCCGTGGCGCTCCTCGGCCAGCAGCAGCGCGGCGGCGGCAGCAGCCTCGGGGGTTGCGAAGGCTGCCGCACCGGCGGCCGACAGGCGCCGCCCGCCGTCGCCGCCGCACCAGCCGACCAGGATCGGCGCCCCGCGATTCGCCGCCGCTGCGGCCGCAAGCGCCGCTTCCGTCACGCCGACATCCTCGCCGGCCGCCGGAGCGTGGACCACCACGACCTGGTCCACCTCCGGCAAGGCCGCGAGGGCGGCGGCACATTCCGCGAGTCTCGCCCCATCCGCCGCCGGCAGGAGAAGCGGATTGCCGATAGGGTGCCCCTCGGGCAGCAGCAGGGCGAGGGCCGGAGCGGCGCTGTCGAGCGACGCCAGCCGGCCGCCACCCGCCACCACCGCGTCGGCGGCCAGGAAGGCCAGACCGGTGCCGGAGCCGAGGACGGCGACGCGGTCCGTCGGGGTGCCCGGAGGCGGCGGCGGACGGTGGCGCCGGGCACGGCCGAGCGTCTCGGCAGCGGCGAGGAAGCCCTCGAGCGTTCCGGCTCGAAGCACGCC
>JANWXJ010000063.1 GCA_025055335.1 Acetobacteraceae bacterium | reverse complement strand
TCGGCAGCCACAAGCGGCCAGGCATCCGCGCCTCCATCGAAGCCGCCGGCGCAAGCCTGCTCTACCTGCCGCCCTACAGCCCCGACTTCAATCCGATCGAGAACGCCTTCGCCAAGCTCAAGGCCATGCTGCGCAAGGCCGCCAGGCGAACCATCGACGGCCTATGGTCCGCCATCGGCGACATCATCGACACCTTCAATCCAACCGAATGCGCCAACTAATTCGCCGCCGCCGGGTATGAACCAGCATGATCGGAAAACGCTCTAGCCAAGGACCACGCCGGTGAGTGGAGGTCTTACAAGCGACCTCGAGGTCTATGCCCGCCAGGGCTTCGGCCAGCGCGCCGGCCTCGGCGCCGCACCCGCCCTGCTGATCGTGGATTTCGTGAACGGCTTCGCCGACCCGGCGGTGTTCGGCGGCGGCAACATCCGCGAGGCGATCGCCGCCACGGTGCCGGTGCTGGCCTTCTGCCGCGGGCGCGGCATCCCTGTCGCGCACACCCGCGTGGTGTATGCCGCCGACGGGTCGGACGGGGGCATCTTCGCGCGCAAGGCGCCCGGGCTGTTGCGGCTGACGGAGGAGAGCCCGCTGTCGCAGATCGTTCCGGAGCTTGCGCCCGCGCCGGGCGAGCTCGTGGTGCGCAAGCTCAGCGCCTCGGCGTTCTTCGAGACGCCACTCTCCTCCTGGCTGCGCCTCAAGCGGGTGGACACGCTGCTCGTCGCGGGCTGCACCACCTCGGGCTGCGTGCGCGCCTCGGTCGTCGATTCGCTGCAGCACAACTTCCGCACGGTGGTGCTGACCGACTGCGTGGGCGACCGCGCGCCCGGCCCGCACGAGGCCAACCTGTTCGACATGGGCCAGAAATACGCCGACCTGATGGACAGCGCCGCGGCGATGGCGGCGATCGGCGCGGGCTGAGGCGGGATCAGATCCGGAACCTCGCCTGCACCTCGGGGGGGAAGAGCTCCTCCGGCCGCAGGCGACGGTGCGCCACCCCCTGCTCATGCGCCCAGGCGCAGAAGGCATCGAGGGTGGTGCGGTTGGGCTCGATCCCGTAGGGCCACGGATCGCCCCCCATCAGCGCCGCCGCGCGGTCGGCCGCCGTCTGCGCCCAGGCGAAGGGGATGCGGCTTGCGGTGAACTCCCGCGCGCGCGCCACCGCCGCCTGCTTCGCCGCCTCGAAGGCGGAGAGCAGGTTGCCGCACACCCAGGGGAACTGCCGCACCACCTCGGCGCGGATGCCGACGAGGTGCATGATCGGGAACACCCCGGTCGCGGCGAGGAACTCGCGCTCCACCGCCTCGGGCTCGGGGAACAGGCGGCGGATGCGCGGATCGCCCGCCAGGAACGAGCGCGGCGGATGGGCCGACAGCACCGCATCGAGCTCGCCCGCGAGCAGCATCGCATCGAGCGAGGAGTCGGGGCGGCGTTCCAGCCGCAGCCCCTCGGGCAGGGCGAGCGCGACCTTCTCGGCGCGCCCGGGCTCGTTCACCCCGGCCTGCACCCAGTGCACCGAGCGCAGATCCACCCCGAACTGCCGCGCGAGCGCGCCGCGGCTGTAGACCGCCGCCGTCTGCGCCCATTCCGGCACGCCGACGCGCCGGCCGGCGAGGTCCTCGGGGCGCGTCACCGGCCCGTCCGCGCGCACGTAGATCGAGGAGTGGCGGAACACGCGCGAGGGGAACACCGGGATGCCGACGATGCTCTCGTCCCCCTGCGAGCGGAGCGAGACGTATTTCGCGAAGGAGAGTTCGCTCACCTCCCATTCGCGGAACTTCACGAAGCGGAAGAAGATCTCCTCCACCGCGAAGCGCATCGGCAGGAGCGCGATGCCTTCGGCGCGGATGCGCCCCTCCGTCAGGTCGCGCACATGGTCGTAGTCGCTGATCGCGCAGGAGAGGACGAGGCGCGCGGTGCCGTCGCGCTCGAGGAAGGCGGGCCGCCAGGGCCGGCCGGCGTCGGTGTGCTGCATGGCGCTTGCGTCCCCCTCTCCGCGCCGGCAGGCTATCGTTTGCAGTCCGCCCGGCAAGGGGGGTGCACGAGGAGGAGACGCCATGGCAACGACACGTCGCGCCGCGCTGGCGGCGGCAGGGGCGGTGCTCGCTGCGCCGCTTGTGGGCCGGGCGCAGGGCAGCTGGCCCGACCGCCCGGTGCGCATCATCACCACCGTGCCGCCGGGCGGCGCGCCCGACATCGTCGCCCGCATCCTCGCGCAGTGGCTGCAGGACCGGCTCGGCCAGTCCTTCGTGGTGGACAACCGCGCCGGGCAGAACGGCGCGCTGGCCGCCACCGCCGCGGCGCGCGCGGCGCCCGATGGCGCCACGCTGCTCTTCGCCCAGGACACGGTGTTCGCCGTGAACCCGTTCCTCTACGCCAACCTGCAGTCGAACCCGCTGACGGACCTCCTGCCCATCGCCTCCGTCGCCTCCAACCAGTTCATCATGTCGGCCAACCCGGCCTTCGAGGCGCGCAGCCTCGCCGAGTTCCTGGAGGTGGCGAAGCGCCCCGCCCCGCCGATCCCCTACGCCTCGGGCGGGGTGGGCAGCCAGCACCACCTGGCGATGGAGATGCTCTCGCAGCGGGCGGGGGGACTCAATCTGCTGCATGTGCCCTTCCGCGGCGGCACCCCGGCGGCGAACGCGACGGTGGCCGGCGACACCAAGGTGATGTTCTCCGGCACCTCCACCGCGCCGCTCATCCAGGCCGGCAGGCTGCGCGCCCTTGCCGTCACGGGGCCGGAGCGCTCCCGCCTGTTCCCCGACCTGCCCCGGATCGGCGAGGTGTTCCCGGGCTACGAGGTGGTGATCTGGCTCGGCCTGTTCGCCCCGCTCGGCCTGCCCGAGCCGATCGTCGCGCGGCTGCGCGCCGAGGTGGCGGCGGCACTCGCCGATCCGGCGTTCCGCCAGCGGCTCGACGCCGCCGGGGGGGTCGAGCCCTTCCCGACCAGCCCCGAGCGCTTCGCCCGGCTGATCCGCGAGGATGCCGAGAAGTACCGGGCGCTGATCCGCGCGCTCGACCTGCGGCCGGAATAGCGGCCGCGCCCCGGCCGCCGCAGGGCGGGCGCCTCGCCCGCGGGTGCCGCCTGCGCTAGGCTGCCCGCGCGAGAGACCCCGACCGATGCCGCTCCGCTGCGACCTGATCCTCCGCGACGCCACGATCTTCGACGGCACCGGCGGCGCGCGCTTCAGCGGGGATGTGGCTGTCGCGGGCGGGCGGATCGCCGGGGTGGGCGACCTCTCCGGCATGAGCGCAGACCGCGAGATCCTCGCCGCCGGCAAGGCTCTCGCCCCCGGCTTCATCGACGCCCACACGCATGACGACCGCGCCGTGCTCTGCGGCCCGGCCTGCATCGGCTGCAAGATCAGCCAGGGTGTCACCACCGTCCTCGTCGGCAATTGCGGCGTGAGCCTCGCCCCCGCGCGCTTCACGGTGCCGCCGCCGCCCCCGCTCGACCTGATCGGCGCCGAGGGCTGGTGGCGCTTCGACAGCTTCGGCGACTACGCCCACGAACTCGCCCGCCGCGGCAGCGAGGTGAACACCATGGCCTTCGTCGGCCACCAGACGCTGCGGGTGGAGGCGATGGGGGGCGACGTGTCGCGCCCTGCGAAGGACGGCGAGATCGCAAGGATGCGCGAGCGGCTGAAGCAGTCCCTGGCGGAAGGCGCCTCCGGCTTCTCGACCGGCCTGTGGTACCCGCCCGCCATGCACGCCACCACCGAGGAGGTGATCGCCATCGCCGAGCCGCTGCGCGGCGCGGGGGGCCTCTATGTGACGCACATGCGCGACGAGGGCGAGAGGATCCTCGCCGCCATCGAGGAGACGCTGCTGATCGGCAAGCGCGTCGGCGTGCCGGTGCATATCAGCCACCACAAGTGCAGCCTGCCCGAGAACTTCGGCCGCTCGGTGCAGACGCTCGCCCTGCTCGAGGCCTATGCCCGCACGCAGGACGTGGCGTTCGACGTCTATCCCTACCCCGCCTCCTCCACCGCGCTGATGCCCGAGCGCCTGCGCGAGGACGTCCCGGTGATGATCACCTGGTCCGTCCCGCATCCCGAGATGGCGGGCCGGATGCTCGCCGACATCGCCCGCGGCTGGAACACCGACATCGTGGAGGCCGCCCGCCGCCTGCTGCCCGCAGGCCAGATCAGCTTCGCGATGGACGAGGAGGACGTTCGCCGCATCCTCGCCCACCCGATGTCGGTGGTGGGCTCGGACGGCATCCCGCACGATGCGCATCCGCATCCGCGGCTGTGGGGCACCTTCGCCCGCGTGCTCGGCCACTATGTGCGGGATGTCGGGCTGTTCCCGCTCGAGACCGCGATCCACAAGATGACCGGCCGCACGGCGGCGCTGTTCGGCATCGAGGACAGGGGCGTGATCCGCGAGGGGGCGCATGCCGACCTCGTGCTGTTCGATCCGGTCCGCGTGCGCGACCGCGCCACCTTCGCCGAACCCACCCTTCCCGCCGAGGGCATCGAGGAGGTGTGGGTGAACGGCGTGCCGGTGTTCGCGAACGGCGCGCCGACCGGGGAGAAGCCCGGCCGCCTGATCACCCGCAACCGGGCGGAGCGGCCGGCGGCGGCGTGACCGGCTGGCCTCCGCGTGCCACCCACTGCTCCATCTCGGCGAGGCGGGGCGCCGGCCGCCAAGCCTGCGCCGCAGGGGTATGCACGGCCAGCAGGCGCCAGCAGGCCCCGCCGAAGCCTTCGAGCGCCCGCGGCCGGTCAGCCGTCGCCACGATCTGCGTCCCATTGTCCGCAGGGCTGCCGAAGACCGGGTGCGCCGGCCCGTGCCGCGCCGGCAGCAGCCGCCAGCGGGCGCGGAGACCCTTGGTCGCCTCGCCAGGCAGCGCGTCGCGGAGCGCCGCCGCCAGCAGCGGACCGATGCCCTCGCCGGCTTCCTCGGCGATCTCCATCACCCGCCGCGAGACCGAGGTCATCGCCGCGCGCATGCGGCGCGACCAGGGGGTCGGGTCGTCGAGCTGGATGCGGTACGCCGCGCTCTCCAACGCCCAGGGCCCGTCGATCCTGTACAGCGTGAGCCATCGCGGGCCGTCTGCAGCGTAGCGCGCAGCCCAGCGGAACCCCGGGACCGAGAGACGCTCCGGCACATGCTCGCCCCCGTGCCAAGCGTCGTACTCCGCCTCCCACCCCGGCACGACCCCGTTCTCGATGAGCAGCAGCAGGCTCATGGGAGCAGCAGCACCTTGCAGGCCTGTCCCGCCCGGGCCAGGGCGAAGCCCCGCTCCGCCGCGGCGAGCGGCAGGCGGTGCGTGATCAGCCGGCGCAGGCGCTCCCCGTCGCGCGCAAGCGCCGCCAGTACGCGCTGCCAATCGCCGGCGGGCGCGCGATAGGTCCCCTGAACACGCAGCTCCGCGCGCACAAGCCGCGTGAGATCCAGCCCGACCGGCGCGGAGTGGATTCCCGCCACCACCAGCACGCCGCCGGGACGCAGCAGGGCCAGACCATCAGCCACCGCGGCGGCCGCGCCCGCCGCCTCGATCACGGCGTCGAAGGGCGGGTAGCCCGCGAAGACGCTCGTCGGCGCACACTCCAAGCTGTCCACGGCCTTGAGGCCGAAGGCCTCCCGCGCGAGCGCCAGGCGGGCCGCGTCGCCGCGCCCCGCGACCACGACCTCGGCGCCGGCCTGGGCCGCGAACAGCGCCGCCGCCAGACCGATCGGGCCGGGGCCGAGGACAAGCACCCGCGCCCCCGGACGGGCCGCGGCGAGATCCGCGGCGTGCAGACCGACCGACAGCGGCTCGACCAGCGCGCCGAGCTCGGTGTCCACGCCCGCAGGCAGCAGCAGACAATTGGCGGCGGGCACGCTCACGAAGGCGGCAAAGGCGCCGTCCCGGTGGATGCCGATGCCGCGCCGGTCGGCGCAGTCCTCGGGACGGCCGGAGCCGCAAGCGGCGCAACGCCCGCAGGCGGTGGAGGGTCGGAACGTCACCCGTGCCCCGACGGCGCATCCCTGAACGCCCTCGCCGAGCACGACGATCTCGCCCGCCGCCTCGTGCCCGAGCGTAACCGGCATGTATGCCGCCATGTGCCCGTAGCCGGCCGTCCAGTCGGCGATATGCAGGTCGGTGCCGCAGATCCCGACGGCATGCACGCGCAGCAGCACCTCGCCCGGGGCAGGCGTCGGCTCGGGCACCTCGCACAGTAGCAGGCCCGGTGCGGGATGCGGCTTGCGCAACGCGAGCATCACTCGACCCGCACACCGGCCCTGCGGATCACGTCTGCCCACAGCCCCGCGTCGCGGCGCATGAAAGCAACCAACCCCTCGCCGGTCTCGCCGGCCGGCTCGGCCCCGAGCGTCGCCAAGCGCTCGCGCACCGCCGGGTCGCGCAGCGCCTCGCCGAAGGCGCCGGCGAACTCGGCCACAAGCGGCGCGGCCAGGCCCCGCGGCCCGGCAAGCGCAACCCAGGCCGAGACGTCGTATCCCGGGAAGCCCTGCTCGGCGACGGTCGGCACGTCGGGCAGGGAAGAGACACGCGCCCCGGTCGTCACCGCGAGCGGCTTCAGCGCGCCGGAGCGGATCTGCCCCGAGGCGGCCGCGAGCGAGGAGAACATCACCCCGAGATTGCCGCCGAGCACGTCCGCGAGGGCCGGCGCCTCGCCGCGATACGGCACGTGCAGCATGCGCGCCTCGGCGCGCAGCGCGAAGAACTCCCCGGCGAGATGCGCGACCGTAGCCGTGCCGCCGGAGCCGAACGCGATCGGCTGCGCCGCAGCCCGCGCTGCGCGGGCCAGATCCTGCATCGTGGCCGCCGGGAAAGTCCGGCCGCGTGACGACGACGAAGGGCAGCCGCGTAAACAGGATGATCGGCGTGAGATCCGTCGCCCAGTCATACGGCAGGTCGTCCCGCACCGCAGGGTTGATCACCATCGTGGTCGGCGCCGCGAACAGCGTGGCGCCGTCCGGGGCGGCCCGCACCACGGCCTGCGTCGCCGGAATGGTCGAGCCTCCGCCGCGGTTCTCGATGACGATCCGGCGGCCGAGGATTGCAGATGCCCGTTCGGCGATTGTCCGGGTGGCGAGATCCACGCCGCCGCCCGCCGCGAAGGGAACGACGATGGTGGTGGCGCGCGCAGCTTGCGCGCGCCACCACGGGTGCAAGGCCGGCTGCGAGCGGCAGGGCCAGCGCAGCGCGGCGCGGCAGATGCTGGACGGGCATGATGCTTCCCCCCTTGTGCGAAGGCCGAAGCGCGGCCGCCGGGAAGGGAACCGCCGTGCCGCGCGCGGCGCAACAGCCATCTCATCGCGGCCCCATGCCCTCCGGCTATGGGGACGACGGCGAGCCGATCGCAGCCGTCAGCAGCCGCTCGAAGCGGAGCATGAGCCAGCCTCTGAGCTGGCCGACCGGGCGGTTCAGCCACACCTCGAACCGCTGCGCGGTCTTGACCGGCAGCACAACGGCGCGATCGCGGTCGGCCGAACCGGCGCTGAAGCTGTCCAGCAGCGCGATCGCGGCACCCGCCTCGGCGAGCGCGACCGCGCTCTCCGGAAAGCGGACCTGGTGGGTGCGCGCGGGCGGGGCGCCAGCCTCGGACAGCACGGCGTCCGCCGCCTTGCCGTGCACAGACCACGCTTCGTAGACGACGACGGACTGCCCCGAGAGATCGGCCGGTGCCAGCCACTCCCGCCGCGCGAGCGACGATGCGCGGGGCACCACGGCGACCAGCGGCGTGGACCCGACCGCGACGGCGCGCACCGCGCGATGCCGCACGGGGAACAGCGTGACCGCGCCATCGCCCGCCGTCTCGGTCAGGAACGGCGCCATCTGGGCGACGGACAGCACCTCGAAGCGCAGCGAGATGCCCGGCTCCTCGCGCGCCAGGGCCGCCAGCACGCCGGGCACGAGTACCCTCCCGACGGATGGCGACGCGGCGATGTGGAACACGCCGGGCTGCCGCCGCACCGCGCCGACCGCACGGACGGTCGCGGCCTGGAGTTGGTCGTAGGCGCGCTCCAGCTCCCCGGCGATCCGCCAGGCGTCGTTGGTGGGCGTCAGCCCGCCGCCCGCGCGATCGAATACGGCGACACCGAGCTGATCCTCGATCCGGCCGAGGATGCGGCTGACGGTGGGCTGCGCGATGCCGAGTTCGCGCGCCGCGCCGGTGATCGAGCCCGCCCGCATCACCGCGATGAAGACCTCGATCTGCCGGAGCGTCAGCATCGCGCCCCCGCCCCGGCCGCTACACCGTGAACTGCTCGGCGATGATGCGTTCGGAAAGGCCGTGGTCGGGGTCGAACAGCATGGTGAGGGACACCTCGCGGTCCTCACGCACGTCCACGCTCAGCACCTCGCGCACCTCCACATAGTCGGCCACCGCCGCCACGGGGCGCTTCTCCGGCTCCAGCACCTCGAAGCGCACGCGGGCATCCGCCGGCAGCAGCGCCCCGCGCCAGCGCCGCGGCCGGAAGGCCGAGATCGGCGTCAGCGCGAGCAGGTTCGCGCCGAGCGGGATGATCGGCCCGTGCGCCGAGAGGTTGTAGGCGGTGGAACCCGCAGGGGTGGAGACCAGCACCCCGTCGCAGATCAGCTCCGGCAGGCGTTCGCGCCCGTCCACCAGGATGCGTATCTTCGCCGCCTGCCGCGTCTCGCGCAGCAGAGAGACCTCGTTGATCGCAAGTGCGGTGTGGCGGCGCCCGTCTGCCGCCGCCACCTCCATCCGCAGCGGGTGCAGCACCGTGGCCTGCGCTGCGGCCACGCGCTCCGGCAGGCCGTCCGGCCTGTAGTCGTTCATCAGGAAGCCGACGGAGCCGCAGTTCATGCCATAGACCGGGATGTTGCGGCCGAGGAAGCGGTGCTGCGTCTCCAGCATCGCCCCGTCCCCGCCGAGGGCGACCAGCACCTCGGCCTGTTCAGGCGGCACCTCGCCGTAGCGGGCGCGCAGCGCGCGCGCGGCCGCTTGCGCCGCCTCGCTCGCCGCGGGCAGGAAGGCAAGGCGGGTCGGCGGGGTCGTCACAGCCTGCGGTGCTCGATCAGCGGCATGTTGGCGCGCACGCGCTCGGTCAGCGCGCGGTCGAGCCGCCCCGTCGCCCAGCCCGGCCCGTCGGAGGCGCGCGCCACCACATGCCCCCACGGGTCCACGACCAGCGAATGGCCCCAGGTGAAGCGCGTCTGCCCGCCTTCCTGGTGGGCGCCGCAGGTTGCCGGGGCCAGGAACCAGCATTGCGTCTCGATGGCGCGGGCGCGGATCAGCACCTCCCAGTGGTCCTTGCCGGTCTGCAGCGTGAAGGCCGCCGGCAGCACGATCAACTCGGCACCCTTCTTCCGCAGCGCGAGGAACAGTTCCGGGAAGCGGATGTCGTAGCAGATGGACAACCCGACGCCGACACCCGCCACCTCGGCCACCACCACCTCTCGCCCGCCCTCGTACACCGCGCTCTCCCGGTAGCCGGTGCCGTCGGGGGCGGTGATGTCGAACAGGTGGATCTTGGAATAGCGCGCGATCTCCCGCCCGTCGGGGCCGAACAGCAGGGTGGTGTTGCGCAGCTTCTCCCCCGCGCGTTCGGCGATCGAGCCGCCATGGACGTAGATTCGGTGGCGCGCGGCGAGGGCGGAGAGGAACCGCCACGCCGGCCCGCCTTCACCCCCCTTCGGCAGATCCTCCGCGGCGGCGAATTTCTCGGCGCGGCTGCCGCCCAGGCAGGTCCACACCTCGGGGAAGGCGAGAAGGTCGGGGCGGTCGGCGGCGATCGCCGCCTCGGCCAGGCGCGAGGCCTGCTCGATGTTGGCCGCCTTGTCGGCGGTCGGGCTCATCTGGATGGCGGTCAGGCGCATGGGCGTTCCGGCTGGGACACGCGGCCACCATGCCAGCAGGCCGGCCGCTCGGCCAGACGGGGCCCGGCCCCGCGAGGCGGCGGCCCCGCCCCTTCAGGATCGGCCCGGCGGGCGCGGGACATCGAGGCGCGGTTCCGCCCGCTCGCCGCGGACGGGCGGCGGCGGCACGGGGGCGACGCGCGGGGGCGGCGGCGGATCCCGCGGCACGGCGGGCGGGACGGCCGGGTGTGGCGTGAAATCCTCGGCCGCCGCAACGCGCGGCCCGAGGGCGAGGCGCTGCGACAGCGTCCGCACCTCGCCCGCCAGCTCCTCGATCTGCGCCTCGATCCGGTCGAGCCGGCCCTTCAGCCCGAACACGGCGAAGGGCATCAGCAGATAGGCGAGCGCCACCACCGCGAGCAGCGCCAGCACCACCACCCCCGACCATGCCGGCAGGCCCGGAACGGCGAGCGCATCGGCCCAGGCGGCAAGCGGCATCTCAGCCGCCCGTCACGCTCATGTGGCGCGCCACCGCCGGGCGCCTCGTGCGCCGGTCGATCACGAAATCATGCCCCTTCGGCTTGCGCGCGATGGCGGAGAGGATCGCCTGCCTCAGCCCCTCCTCGTCCACCGTGGGGTCGCGCAGGAGTTCGCGGAACTCGGCCGAATCGTCCTGGCCGAGGCACATGTAGAGCGTGCCCGTGCAGGTCAACCGCACGCGGTTGCAGCTTTCGCAGAAGTTGTGCGTGAGCGGCGTGATGAAGCCGATGCGCCGGCCGGTCTCGGCGATGTCGTAGTAGCGGGCGGGGCCGCCCGTGCGGTAGTCGGTCTCGGTCAGGGTCCAGCGCTTGCGGAGGTCGGCGCGCACGAGAGAGAGCGGCAGGTACTGGTCGTTGCGGTCCTGGCCGATCTCGCCCATCGGCATGGTCTCGATCAGGCAGAGGTCGAAGCCGTGCTCCCCGCACCAGGCGATCAGCCGGTCGAACTCGTGCTCGTTCACGCCCTTCATCGCCACGGCGTTGATCTTGACCGCAAGCCCGGCCGCCTTGGCGGCGAAGATGCCATCCAGCACCTGCTCGATCTTCCCCCAGCGCGTCAGTTCGGTGAAGGTCGCGGGGTCGAGGCTGTCGAGCGAGACGTTGATCCGCCGCATCCCGGCGGCGTAGAGCTCCCCGGCCAGTTTCGCGAGCTGCGTGCCGTTCGTCGTGCAGGTGAGTTCCTCGAGCCCGCCCGCCCCGATCCGCCGGCCGAGGCTGCGCACCAGCGTGATCACGTCCTTGCGCACGAGCGGCTCGCCGCCGGTCAGGCGGATCTTCTTCACCCCGAGGCCGATGAAGGCGCCGCACAGCCGGTCGAGCTCCTCGAGCGAGAGGACCTGCGACTTCGGCAGGAAGGTCATGTCCTCCGCCATGCAATAGACGCAGCGCAGGTCGCAGCGGTCGGTCACCGACACCCGAAGATAGGTGATGGCCCGGCCGAACGGGTCGAGCATGGCATTTCCTCCGGCAGCGGTCGGGTATTTGGCGAAGGGGAGGAGGCTTCGGCAAGCCCTCTCGCGCGCGCTCAGCGCAGCAGCCGCGCCGCCGCGCGCGCCGCAAGCCGCCCCGTCTCGGCCGCGCCGTTCATGTAGCCGGAATGGTCCTCGCTCATGTGCTCGCCGGCGAAGAGCAGCCGCCCGACCGGGGCGAAGGCGCCGGCGAAGGCGGTGAACTGCCCCGGCGCGAAGCAGGAATAGGACCCCCTCGCCAGGGCATTGCCCGGCCAGTCCATGCGCGCGGCGGTGCCGGTTCCGGCGGCCGAGGCCTCGGGGAAGGCCGCCTCCAGGCGCTGCAGCACCTCGCGCGTGCGGTCCGCCGCCGCCCCGCGGGCGAACTCCACCCCCGTCCGCCCGCCGGCGAAGACGGTGAGGCCGCCAGGCCCGCCGCCCGGCCGGGCGTGGTCCTCCCAGCAGGTCTGGAAGCCGAGGTCGGTCAGCAGCTCGCCCGAGAAGCCCTGCGCCCGCCAGGGCCTTCGCGAGAGGCCGGCGAACAGCTTGGCGTTGGTGCCGAAGGTGATCTCGCCGATGGCGCGGCGCGTCTTCTCCGGCAGCTCCAGCCGGATCTCCACCTCGCGCAGGACGGTCGGCGGCAGGGCGAGGATGACGAGATCGGCCTCCACCTCCGCCGCCCCGCCCTCGCGCGCGAAGCTCAGCACGAAGCCGCGGCCGCGCGGGGCGATCGCCTCCAGCCGGTGGCCGCGCACCACCCGCTCTCCGAGGCGGGCGGCGATGGCCGCCGGCAGGCGGTCGTTGCCGCCGGCGATCTGGTAGCGCTGGTCGGAGGAGAACATGCCCTCCCCGGGCTTCGCCGCGTCAACCGCGAAGGTCTCGGTAAGGTAGAGGCCCGACATGCGGTCGGGTTCGAGCCCCATCTCCTGCGTCAGGCCGATGTCGAGCAGGGTGCGGAGCCACCCCGAGACGCCCCATTCGTCGAGCAGCGCGGCGGCGGGACGGGAGTCGAAGGCGCGGCGCCCGGCCTCCGGCAGCCGGCGGATGCGGGCGATGCGCGCGGCAAGGTCGCGCGCCGCCTCGGCGATCTCGGTGAAGCCGCGGTGCCGGCCGCCGACGAAATAGGCGGTGCGCAGCGTCGCCGCCTCGCCCTCCTCGGAATCCTCGAGCGGCAGGCGGAACTCGCGGCAGAGCGCCAGCATGTCCCGGTGGCCGGAGTTGATGAAGGAGCCGCCGAGCTCCGCCACATGCCCCGGCGCCACCGCATCCCGGCCGGAGAACATCCGCCCGCCGACGCGGTTCGCCGCCTCGTACACGCGCAAGCTCCGCGCCCCGCCCTCCACCAGCCGGTGCGCGGCGACGAGCCCGGCGAGCCCGGCGCCGACCACGACGATCCGCGCCGAGGATTGCGCCAGCGCCTGCCGCAGCGGCAGGGGCAGCGTCGTCAGCGCCGCCGCCGCCGCGGCCCAGACCAGCACGCCGCGGCGGGTGGGGCGGCCGAAGGCGGGGTCGGCCCGCTCGTCGAGCGGCGCATCGCGGGGGCCGCGCGCTACCCCGACCGGCACCCGTTCCATC
>JANWXJ010000195.1 GCA_025055335.1 Acetobacteraceae bacterium | reverse complement strand
GATGATCTGCCGCGCACGGTCCGTCAGCGTGTCGCGGTCCCAGTCGAAGAACACGAGGTAGGTCCGCGCAGGCTCGGGCGCTGCCACCGGCGCAGGCGCAGGAGGCTCCGCCCCGAAGGCATAGCGGATGCCGAGGAACAGCGAGTGGTTCTGCGGCGTGACGTTGGAGCGGAAGGCCGGCGGCGTGAAGTTGTTCGCGATGCTCTGCTCGAGGGTCGCCAGGTAGCGGTATTCGGCGGTGATCGAAAGGCCCGGAACCTCGGCGATCGGGACCGCCGCGCCGACGATCCCCTGGTAGGCGAAGCGGGCGTCGGAGCCGTTGGAGCGGAACGCCCCTGCGCGGACGTTGTCGTGCTCGTGCCAGATGTAGCCGGCACCCACCCCGACATAGGGCACAATCCCAGCCAGCAGGCCGTGGAAGTCGTAGAAGGCGTTGCCCATGATGCCATAGGACATCGCGCGGCCGGACCCCGGCGTTCGCGCGTCGAAAGTCGCGCGATCGACGCTGTTCTGGCGGTAGGAGCCCTCGACCTCGGCGCGAATGCCGTTGCCAAAGCCCCAGCCGAGCGAGATCACGCCGCCGTAGCCGAGGTCAAACGTCACATTGTAGCCGGGCGTGCCGGAGAACGTCTCCCGCTGCAGCCAGTTCAGCCCCGCCCCGGCCCCGACATACAGGCCCTCGACCGGCTGGGCACCGGCCGGCGCGGCAAGCGGCAGGGCCAGCAGCGCACCTGCCGCCAGCATCGTCTTCCGGAAGTTCATGTCCCTCTCCATCGGTTGCGCGGCCCTGCTCGGCGCCGCGATACCATTTCAATAAACGGCGATTCCGGCGCCCAGCCAAGCCGCAAGCCGGCTCCGCCTGGAGGTCTTGCGCTGCTGTTGCGCCTCGGCCACAGTGATGCAGCGAAAATGACATTCCCGCCTTGCGCGCGGCGCGGCTCCCCGCGTCCGGCAACGCAGGGGGGCGCGCCTGCCCGTCCGCCGCAGCCGGCCCCGGGCACGGGCCCTTACATCCCGAGCGCGCGGCGGTAGAGGTCGAGCAGGGTCTCCTGCTCCTCCACCTCGGCGGGTTCCTTCTTCCTGAGGCTGATGACCTGCCGCAGCACCTTCACGTCGAAGCCGGCGCTCTTCGCCTCGGCATAGATGTCCTTGATGTCGCCGGCGAGCGCCTTGCGCTCCTCCTCCAGCCGCTCGATCCGCTCGACGATCGAGCGCAGCCGGTCGGCGGCGATGTTCATCGTCGCGGCGTCGTCGTCCTTCCTGGCGGGCTTGGCCATGCGTCATCCTCGGGCGGTCAGGGGGCCGGGGCGCGCCCGGCGGCGGGCGGCCCGCATAGCGCAGGGCGCGTTCCGGCGGAAGGCGGCCCGCCCGCCCCTCAGTGCGAGGCCGAGGCGGCGAAGGCCGAAAGCTGTTCCGGCGTGGCCGGCCGCTGGTAGCGCGCCTGCCACTCCGGGTAGGGCATGCCGTAGATGATCTCGCGCGCATCCGGGTCGGACAGCGCGATCCCCTTCTCCTCGGCGGCGGCGCGGTACCACTTGGCAAGGCAGTTGCGGCAGAAGCCGGCGAGGTTCATCAGGTCTATGTTCTGCACATCGCTCCGCTCGCGCAGGTGCTGCACGAGGCGGCGGAAGGCGGCGGCCTCGAGTTCGGTGCGCGTCGCGTCGTCCATCTCTGGGGCGGGCATGGCGGGTTCCTCTCTCGGCTTGTATGGGTGGCCGGGCGGCGCGCGCGGCGCCGCCCGACAGGATGGGAGGTTTCTGCCGCAGTGCAACAGCCGATCGCAACCCCCGCCCGGATGGCGCCCGAGGCGCTGCTCCGCCGCGCCTTCGAGGCCGCCGTCGCCGCCGCCGATCCCCGCCGCGTGCTGCCCGCGCATCTGCCGCGCCCGCCGGCCGGGGGGCGCATCGTCGTGGTGGGCGCGGGCAAATCCGCCGCGCCGATGGCGGCGGCGGTGGAGGAGGCGTGGAACCATCTCCCGCTCTCCGGCCTCGTCGTCACCCGCACCGGGCACGCGGTGCCGACGCGGCGGATCGAGGTGGTCGAGGCTTCCCACCCCGTGCCGGACGCGGCCGGGGAGGCGGCGGCGCGGCGGATCCTGTCGCTCGTCTCCGGGCTCGCGGCGGAGGATCTCGTGCTCGCGCTGATCTCGGGCGGGGGCTCGGCGTTGCTCTCCTTGCCGGCGCCGGGCCTGACGCTTGCGGACATGCAGGCGGTGAACCGCGCGCTCCTCGCCTCGGGCGCCACGATCCACGAGATGAACTGCGTGCGCAAGCACCTCTCGGCCATCGCCGGGGGGCGGCTCGCGGCGGCGGCCTTCCCGGCGCGGCTCGTCGCGCTCGCCATCTCCGACGTGCCGGGGGATGATCCCTCCGTCATCGCCTCCGGCCCCACCGTGCCCGATCCCACCACCTTCGCCGAGGCGCGGGCGATCCTCGCCCGCTACCGCATCGCGCCGCCCGAGGCGGTGGCCGCGCATCTCGCCGCCGCCGCCGAGGAGACGCCGAAGCCCGGAGACCCCCGGCTTTCCCGCCAGGAGTTCCGGCTGATCGCCACCCCCGCCCTCGCGCTCTCCGCCGCCGCCCGCGCCGCGCCGGTGCCGGCGATGATCCTCGGCGATTCGATCGAGGGCGAGGCGCGGGAGGTCGGGCGCGTGCTCGCCGGCATTGCGCTCTCGGTCCACGCCCACGGGCAGCCCGGCCGTCCGCCGCTGCTGCTGCTCTCGGGCGGCGAGACGGTGGTGACGATCCGGCACGCGGCACCCGGCCGCGGCGGGCGAAACAGCGAATGCCTGCTCGGCTTCGCGCTCGCGCTCGAACGCGCGGGCGCCGCGCCGATCCACGCCCTGATGGCCGACACCGACGGGGTGGACGGCGCCGGCCCCCATGCCGGGGCGTGGTGCGGGCCGGGCACGCTTCCGGCCGCCCGCGCCGCCGGCCAGGATCCGGCCGGGGCGCTCGCCCGCCACGACAGCGCCGCGGTGTTCGCCGCCGCCGGCACCCTCGTCGAGACCGGGCCGACCCTGACCAACGTGAACGACTTCCGCGCCGTGCTGGTGGGCTAGGGCGCGGCATGGCAGGCAGGATCCCGATCCGGCGGCACCGCCGCACCAAGATCATCGCCACACTCGGCCCCGCCTCGGCCGCGCCCGAGGTGATCGCCCGGCTGTTCCACGCCGGGGCCGACATCTTCCGCCTGAACTTCAGCCACGGCACCCACCAGGAGCACGCCCAGCGGATCGCCGCGATCCGCGCGCTGGAGGCGAAGACCGGGCGGCCGATCGGGATCCTTGCCGATGTGCAGGGGCCGAAGCTGCGCGTCGGGCGGTTCCAGGGCGGGCGGGTGCATCTGCAGGCCGGGCAGCCCTTCCGGCTCGACCTCAACCCCACACCAGGCGACGCCCGGCGCGTCAACCTCCCCCACCCCGAGATCATCGCCGCCGCCCGCATCGGCACCACGCTGCTGCTGGACGACGGCAAGCTCCGGCTGCGCGTGCTGCGCGTGCGGGAGGACCATCTCGAGACCGAGATCCTGGTCGGCGGCCCGCTGTCCGACCGCAAGGGGGTGAACGTGCCCGACGTCGTGCTGCCGATCCCGGCGCTGACGGCGAAGGACCGCGCCGACATCGCCTTCGCGCTCGATCACGGCGCCGACTACATCGGCCTGTCCTTCGTGCAGCGGCCTGAGGACGTGGCGGAGGCCAAGGCCATCGCGGAGGGGCGCGCCGCCATCCTGGTGAAGATGGAGAAGCCGCAGGCGATCGAGAACCTCGGCCCGATCCTCGATCTTGCGGATGCGGTGATGGTGGCGCGCGGGGATCTCGGCGTCGAACTGCCGCCCGAGGAGGTGCCGCTCGTGCAGAAGCGGCTGGTGCGCGAGGCGCGCGAGCGCGGCCTGCCCGTGGTGGTGGCGACCCAGATGCTGGAATCCATGGTCGCCTCGCCCGCGCCGACGCGGGCCGAGGCCTCGGATGTCGCGACCGCCGTGTTCGACGGGGCGGATGCGGTGATGCTCTCGGCCGAGACGGCGGCCGGCCAGTACCCCTTCGAGGCGGTGAACATGATGGACCGCATCGTGGCGCGGGTGGAGCAGGATGCCGGCTGGCGCATGATCACCGACGCCGCGCGCCCCGCGCCGCAGCGCGATTCCGCCGGCGCGCTCGCGGCGGCCGCGCGGCAGGTGGCCGAGACGATCGGCGCCAAGGCGATCTGCACCTTCACCTCGCGCGGCTCGACCACGCTGCGCGTGGCGCGCGAACGGCCGGCCGCGCCGATCCTCGGGCTGGCCACGAGCGAGGCGGTGGCGCGCCGGCTCGCGCTCGTGTGGGGCGTGCATCCGCTGGTCGTGCCCGAGATCGCCTCCATGTCGCAGATGGTGCAGCGCGCCGCGCGCGCCGCCGCCTCCGAGGGCTTCGCCGCCCGCGGGGAGGAGATCGTGGTGATCGCCGGCATCCCCTTCGGCACGCCGGGCACCACCAATGCGCTCCGCGTCGCCGCCATCCCCTGAGAGAGAAGGAGACAGACCATGCGCACCCTCGCCGCCGCCCTGATCGCGCTGCCCCTGCTTGCCGCCCCCGCCGCCGCGCAGCGTTCCGGCACCTACGAGGTGACCGGCACGACGCTGGACGGGCGGCCCTATTCCGGCGTCGCGCTGCTGCGGCAGGTCGGGCTCGTCTCCTGGCAGGTGCTGTGGAGCGTCGGCGGGGCCGAGATCCAGGGCGTCGGCATGACGGCGGGCAACGTGTTCAGCGTCGCGTTCGACGCCGGCGAATCGACCGGCCTTGGCATCTACACCATCGCGTCGGACGGCACGATGACCGGGCAGTGGACGGTGGTCGGGGCGCCGGCGCT
>JANWXJ010000107.1 GCA_025055335.1 Acetobacteraceae bacterium | reverse complement strand
CGCGGCACGAGGGGCGCGCGCGGCCCGCCCGTGCCCGCCGGCCGCGGCGGCGGGGTCCTCGCCTCGCGCCCCGCCGGTCCGGTCGGCCTGCGGGCTTGCCGGGAGATGGTCCGGCACCCGACGACGCCGCCCGGCCCCGGCAGGCACGGCGTGGCCTCCCGGAGAGCGAGAGGCCGGGCGGGCCGGCGTCAGGCCCCGCCCCGCGCTACCGCCCCGCCTCGGCCGGCACGGTCAGCAGCCCCTCGGAATCCACCTCGCAGGGCACCGACTCCAGCGCCTCTCCGGAACAGGGGCCGCTGATGCAGCGCCCGTCCTCCACCCGGAAGCGGGCGCCATGGGCGCTGCACACGAGATGGCGGCCCGAGGCGTCGAGGAAGCGGCCGGGCAGCAGTTCGAGCGGCAGGCCGAGATGCGGGCAGGCGTTCACATAGACCCGGATCTCCCCGCCGCGGCGGAGCGCGACGAGCCCCGTCAGCCCGCCCGGCGGGGGCGGGAAGCCGCGCGCCTCGCCCTCGGCGATCTCCTCGGCCCGGCAGAGGGCGCGCCGCCCGCTCATGCGGCAAGCCCCCCCATCGCGCAGAGCAGCCGCCACTCGGCCTCCGACACCGGCATCACCGACAGCCTCGGCTGCCGCACCAAGGCAAGGCCGGCGAGCCGCGGCTCGGCCTTGATGGCGGCGAGCGGCACCGGCTTCGGCAGCGGCCCGACCGCCTTCACGTTCACCGCGACCCAGGGGCTGCCGGGCCCGGCCGTGGGGTCGGGGTAGGCCTCGCGCACCACCTCGACGATGCCGACGATCTCGCGCCCGGTGTTGGAGTGGTAGAAGAAGGCCCGGTCCCCGATGCGCATGGCGGCGAGATTCGCCTTCGCCACGTGGTTGCGCACCCCGGTCCAGGGCTCGATCCCGTTCGCCACCTGCTGGTCCCAGGAGAAGGCGTCGGGCTCGCTCTTCACCAGCCAATAGGCCATCAGCCGCCGACCTGGGCGCCGTCCCGGAACACGGTGCGGAAGGGGCGGATCGTCACGCTCTCGAACAGCCCGGCCTTGGCGTAGGGGTCGGCGGCGGCGAAGGCCTCGGCCTCGGCGCGGTCGGCCGCCTCGATCACGAGCAGCGAGCCGACCGCTTGGCCCTCGGGCGAGAGCAGCGGCCCGCCGAGCAGGATGCGCCCCGCATGGGCCGAGAGATGGGCGATATGCGCCGGTCGGGTGGCGGCGCGGAGCGCGGCCGCGCCGGGCTTGTCGGTGCAGGTGATGGCGAAGAGCATGGGTGTGGATCCGCAGGCGGGGCGGCCCCTTTTCGCATGTGCCGCAGGCCGCCGCCAGCAGGCGGGTTCGGGTGCGCCGGCGGAACGAGCGGCCGGGGCGGCGGGCCGCGGCTTCAACAACCGGCGCCTTGCCCCTAGGTTAGCGGGGTGGAAACGCAGAACACCGCGCTCGCCCCGGATGCCGCGACGCCGCGCGCCTCCTGGCACCGCTTCGCCAATCCCGGGCGCTTCCTGCGCCTGACGGAGGGCGCGATGCCCTGGCTGTGGGGGGCGGCGCTCCTCGTGCTCGGCGCCGGGGCGGTGTGGGGCCTCTGGCTCTCGCCGCCGGACTGGCAGCAGGGCGAGACGGTGCGGATCATGTACGTCCATGTCCCGATGGCCTGGCTCGCCATGGGGGGGTATCTCGGGCTCGGCGTCGTCTCGATCGTGGCGCTGGTGTGGAAGCATCCGCTCGCCGACCTGACGGCGCGGGAACTCTCCCCGGTCGGCGCCGCCGTCACGGCGCTCTGCCTCGCCACCGGGTCGATCTGGGGCAAGCCGATGTGGGGCACCTGGTGGGTGTGGGACGCGCGGCTGACCTCGGTGCTGGTGCTGTTCTTCCTGTGGCTCGGCCACGCCGCGCTGGTCCGCGCCTTCGACGACCCCGAGCGCGGCGCGCGGGCGGGGGCGATCCTCGCCCTGGTCGGGCTCGTCAACCTGCCCATCGTGAAGTTCAGCGTGGACTGGTGGAACACGCTGCACCAGCCGGCCTCCGTCACGCGGCTGGATGCGCCGGGGATGCATGTCGACATCCTGCTGCCGCTGCTCGTCTGCGCGGCGGGATTTGCGCTGCTGTTCGCGGCGCTCGTGCTCTCCCGCGTGCGGGCGGCGGTGATGGAGCGGCGCATACGCGCCCTCGAGCTTGCCCGCGCGCGGCGGGCGGAGGCGGCGGCATGAGCCTGCACTGGCTGCATGTGGCGGCCGCCTGGGCGCTGACGGTGCTGCTGTTCGGCGGCATGGCGCTGGCGGCCGCACTCCGGCACCGCGCCGCGAAGCGCCGGCTTGCCGCGCTGGAACAGGGCCGATGAGCGGGGCCGTCCGCGCCGCGCCGCGCCGTCCGGCCGGGCTGCGGCGGCGCAAGCACCGGCGGCTTGCCGCCGTCGGGCTCGTCCTCGCGGGGCTCGGGCTTGCGGTCGGGCTGTTCCTCTCGGCGATCGAGGAGAACCTCGTGTTCTTCCGCTCGCCTTCGGATGTGCTGGCTGCCCCGCCGCCGCCCGAGCGCGCCTTCCGCCTCGGCGGCCTCGTCGAGGCGGGGAGCGTGGAGCGCGGCGGCGCGGCGATGGCCGGGGCGCGGCCGGAAATCCGCTTCCGCGTGACGGACGGGGCCAACACCATCCAGGTGGTGTTCTCGGGCGTGCTGCCCGACCTGTTCCGCGAGGGGCAGGGCGTCGTGACGCTCGGCCGCCTCGGGCCCGACGGGGTGTTCCGCGCCACCGAGGTGCTGGCCCGCCACGACGAGACCTACATGCCGCCCGAGGTCGCGGAGGCGCTCCGCCGCGCCGGCCACTGGGATCCGGCGCAGGGCGCGCCGCCGCCGCCGGCCGGCTGGAATACCCTGAACCCCCGCGGCGGAGGCGGCTGATGATCGGAGAGGCCGGGCATTTCGCGCTGGCGCTCGGCTTCGTGCTGTCGCTCGCGCTGTCGGTGCTGCCGCTGTGGGGCGCGGCACGCGGCGATGCGGCGCTGACGGAGGCCGCCCGCCCGCTCGCCCACGGGGCGCTGCTGGCGGTGGCGTCCGCCTTCGGCTTCCTCGTCTCGGCCTATGTGGCGAACGACACGACGGTGCTGAGCGTCGTGCAGAACAGCCACTCGCTGAAGCCGCTCCTCTACAAGATCACCGGCGTGTGGGGGAACCACGAGGGCTCGATGTTACTCTGGGTGCTGATCCTCGCCCTCTGCGCCGCCTCCGTCGCCGCCTTCGGCGGCAACCTCCCCTCCGCCTTCCGCGCCCGGGTGCTCGCCGTGCTGGGGTGGGTGCTGGCCGGGTTCCTCGCCTTCATCCTGCTCACCTCCAACCCGTTCGAGCGGGTGTGGCCGCCGCCGCCGGACGGGCAGGGCCTCAATCCGCTGCTGCAGGACATCGGCCTCGCCATCCATCCGCCGCTGCTCTATGTCGGCTATGTCGGCACCGCGATCACCTACGCCTTCGCCGTCGCCGCGCTGATCGAGGGGCGCGTGGATTCCGCCTGGGGGCGCTGGGTGCGGCCCTGGGCCGTCGCGTCCTGGTCCTTCCTCACGCTCGGCATCGCCGTCGGCTCCTGGTGGGCGTATTACGAGCTCGGCTGGGGCGGGTTCTGGTTCTGGGATCCGGTGGAGAACGCCTCGCTGCTGCCCTGGCTCGCCGGCACGGCGCTGCTGCATTCGGCGATCGTGGTCGAGAAGCGGGAGGCGCTGAAGATCTGGTCGGTGCTGCTCGCGCTGCTCGCCTTCGGGCTGTCGCTCCTCGGCACCTTCCTCGTCCGCTCGGGCGTGCTCAACAGCGTGCACGCCTTCGCCAACGACCCCGAGCGGGGCGTGTTCATCCTCGGGCTGCTGCTGTTCTACGTGGGCGGCGGCTTCCTGCTGTTCGCGCTCCGCGCCCCGGCGATGGCGCCCGCCGGGCTGTTCGCGCCCGTCTCGCGCGAAGGCGCGCTCGTGCTCAACAACCTGCTGATGTGCTCGCTCGCGGCGGTGGTGTTCCTCGGCACGCTGTGGCCGATGTTCGCCGATTTCCTGTTCGGCGCGACCGTCTCGGTCGGCCCGCCCTTCTTCAACACCGCGACCTTCCCGCTCGTGGTGCCGCTGTTCCTCGCCATGGCGGCCGGGCCGCTGATGCCGTGGAAGCGCGCGGCGCTGTGGCCGGCCATCGAGCGGCTGTGGGCGGCGGCGCTCGCCGGGCTTGCCGGGTTCGTGGTCGCGCTCGCGATCGGGGGGTGGAACCCGCTGCCGCTCTTCGGCGTGGCGGCGGCGGTGTGGCTGATCGGCGCGGCGGCGACCGACATCGCCGACCGCGCCGGCCTCGGGCGCACCAGCCTCGCCAATGCCTGGAACCGCGCCAAGGGCCTGCCGCGCGCCGCCTGGGGCGCGGCCATCGCCCATGCCGGCGTCGGCGTCTGCCTGCTCGGCATCTCCGGCATGGGCTTCGCGAGCGAACGCATCGCCGCCCTCTCGCCCGGGCAGGCCGTGGCGATCGGCGCCTATGAATGGCGGCTCGAGGGCGTGCGCGACGCCGCCGGCCCGAACTGGACCTCCCGCCGCGCCACGCTGACGGTGCTGCGCCACGGCCAGCCCTACGCGGTGATGGAGCCGGAGCGCCGGTTCTTCCCGATCGGGCGACAGACCACCACGGAAGCCGCGATCCGCACCAACCTGCTGCGCGACCTCTATGCCGTGATGGGCGAGGAGGAGGGCGGGCGCGCGGTGATCCGCGTGCACTACAAGCCGCTCGCGCCGCTGATCTGGATCGGCGCCATCGTCATGGCGCTGGGCGGCTTCCTCTCCCTGTCGGACCGGCGGCTTCGCGTGGCCGGCGGGGCGCGCCGACGCGCCGCCGCGGCGGGGGCGCCGGCATGACCCCCGCGCTGCGCCGGCGGCTGCTGCTGCTTGCGCCCTTCGGCATCGTCGCCGCCGGGGGGGCGGCGTTCTACGGCATGCTGCAGGGCCGGCGCCGCGGGGATTTCAACCCGCGCGGCGTGCCCTCCGCGCTGATCGGCCGCCCGGCCCCTTTCTTCGACCTGCCGGGGCTGCCGGGCGTCGAGGTGCCGCTGCTGCGCCACGCCGATGTCGCCTCTCCGGGGCGGCCGGTGATCGTGAACTTCTGGGCCTCCTGGTGCGTGCCCTGCGTGGTCGAGCATCCGCAGCTCATGGCGCTGTCGCGAGAGGGGGTGCCGGTGTTCGGCATCGCCTACAAGGACCGGCCGGAGGCGAGCCGAGACTTCCTCCGCCGCCACGGCAACCCCTTCGCGCGGCTCGCCCGCGACGAACCGGGGCGCGCGGCGATAGAGTGGGGCGTGTACGGCGTGCCCGAGACCTACCTGCTCGATCCGCGCGGCATCATCCGCTGGCGCTTCGCCGGCGCGATCACGCCGCAGATCCTGGCCGAGGAGCTCCGGCCGCTGCTGCGGCGGCACGCGGCATGAGGCGCGCGGCCCTTCCCGCCGCGCTGGCCGCGGCGCTGCTGCTCGCCCCGCCCGGGGCGGGGGCCGTCGGCAACCCCGCCGACATGCTGCCCGACCCTGCGCAGGAGGCGCGCGCGCGGGCGATCGGGCGGGAACTCCGCTGCCTCGTCTGCCAGAACGAATCGATCGAGGACAGCAACGCCGACCTCGCGCGGGACCTCCGGCTGCTCGTGCGCGAGCGGATCCGCGCCGGCGATTCGGACGCCGAGGTGATCGCCTTCCTGCGCGCCCGCTACGGCGATTTCGTGCTGCTGCGCCCGCCCTTCACCGCCGCAACGGCGGCGCTGTGGCTCTCGCCCGCGCTCGCGCTCGCGGGCGGGGTGCTCGCGATCTGGCTCGTGCGCCGGCGCGGCGGCGCCGCCCCGGCCGCTCCCGCCCCGCTCAGCCCCGAGGAACAGGCGCGGCTCGCCGCGCTGGAGGGCGAGGCGCGCCGGTGATCTGGGGCCTGATCGCCGCCGTCTCGGCGCTCGCCGTGGCACCGCTGCTGGTCGCGCTGTGGCGCCGCCCCGCCGCGCTCGGGCGGCGGGAGGCGGCACTGTCCCTCTACCGCGCGCAGCTTGCCGAACTCGAGCGCGATCGCGACGCCGGCCGCATCACCGAAGAGGCCTACGCCGCCGCCCGCATCGAGGTGCAGCGGCGGATGCTCGCCCTCGCGCCCGAGGAACCGGCGACGCCCGCCCCGCGCAGCGGCGCGGCGATCCTGGCGGCGCTGCTGTTCCTGCTGCCCGCCGGCGGGCTCGGGCTCTATCTCGCCCGCGGCCACCCCGACCTGCCCGGCGCGACGCAGGAGCAGCGCGAACGCGCCGCAGTGCAGGAGGAGACCCTGCTCGCCACCCTGCGCGCGCGCCTCGAAGCCATTCCGCAGGGCACCGAGACGGCGCGGCAGGGCTGGATCCTGCTCGGCAACGCCGAGCGCGGGCGCGGCCGCATGGCCGCCGCCGCCGAGGCCTATGCCCGCGCGCTCGAGGCGCGCTTCGATCCCGGCACCGCCGGGGATCTGGCGGAGGCGCTGATCGAGGCGGGCCAGAACGAGCGCGCGGAGGAGTGGATCCGCCGCGGCCTCGCCGAGGCGCCGGCCGATCCGAGGCTCCGCTTCCTCGCCGGGCTGATGGAGGCGCGGGCGGGCCGCATCGCCAATGCGCGGGCCGCCTGGCAGGCGCTGCTGGCGGAGGCGCCGCCCAACGCCCCCTGGCGCGACATCGTGCAGCGCAACCTGGACTCCCTGCCGTGAGGCCCGCCGCGTGAGCCTGCCGCTGTGGCAGGTGGCGCTCGCCACCACCATCCTGGTGCAGACGGCGAACTCCTTCCTTGCCCGCATGCCGGCGATCCTGGCGCCGGACCTCACGCGCGCCCTCTCCGTCCCGCCCGAGGCGATCGGCGTTCTCTCGGCCGCGACCATGGCGGGCTCGATCCTGTTCCTCGTCGCCGGCATGCCGCTGATCCTGCGCACGGGGCCGATCCGCGCGCTGCAGGTCGGCCTCGCTCTCGGCGCCGCCGGCTGCCTGATGCTGATGCTGCCGCTGTGGGGCACGGCGCTTCTCGGCGCCTTCCTGATGGGGCTCGGCTACGGGCCCTCCGCCCCGGCCGCCTCCAATGTGCTGCAGCGGCACGCGCCGGCGGCGCACCGCAACCTCGTGTTCTCGGCCAAGCAGGCGGGCGTGCCGCTCGGCGGGGTGATCGCCGGGCTCCTGCTGCCGCCGCTCGCCTCGGCGGATCTCGGCCTTGCCATCGCGGCGGCGGCGCTGGCGGTGGCGGCGGCGGCCTTCGCCGCCCAGGGGGGCCGGGCGCGCATCGACACCGAACGCCACGCAGGTGAGAGCCTTTCGCTCGCCGCCTTCCTCTCCCGGCGCAACCTGCTCGGGCCGTTCCGGGCGGTGGCCGCCTCCCCCGGGCTTCTCCGCATCGCGCTGTCGGGCTGCGGCTTCGCCATCGGCCAGGGGGCGTGGTTCGCCTTCCTCGTCACCTATCTCGTGCTCGAGAAGGGCTACGACCTCGCTCTCGCCGGCCTCGTCTTCGCGCTGACGCAGGTGGCGGGCGTGTTCGGGCGGATCGGACTCGGCTGGCTGTCGGACCGGCTGGGATCGGGGCTGCGCACGCTGCGGCTGCTGGCCGTGCTGTCGGGCGCGACGCTGGCGGCCACCGGGCTGGCCGGGCCGTGGCCGTTCTGGGCGGTGGGGCTGTTCGCGCTCCTCGGCGGCGTCACCGTCTCCTCCTGGAACGGGCTGGTGCTGGCCGAGATCGCCCGCTTCGCCGCGCCGGGGCGGATCGCGGAGGCGACCTCGGGCGGCGTGCTCGTCACCTTCCTCGGCTACATCGTCGGGCCGGCGGGATTCGCCGCGCTGCTTGCGGCGGGCCTGCCCTGGGGGGCGGCCTTCGCCGCGGCCGGGGCGCTGGTCGGCGCCGCCGCGCTGCTGCCGATCGCCCGCCTTGCCGAGCCTCGCGCCGCGGCGTGATCCGCGCTACCACCGGGCCCATGCGCGCTTCCCCGCTGATCGGCCTGACGCTCGATTGCGAGCCGGCAGGCGGCTACGCGAACCTTCCCTGGTATGCGCTGCGGCAGAACTACTTCGACGCCGTGGCGGCGGCCGGCGGCGTGCCCGTCGCCCTGCCGCACCTTCCCGATCTCGCCGAGGCCTATGTGGCCGGGCTCGATGCGCTGATCGTGACGGGCGGCGCCTTCGACGTGGACCCGGCCCTCTACGGCGGGGGGGAGGCGCACCCGACGGTGCTTCTCAAGCCCGGCCGCACCGCCTTCGAACTCGCGGCGACGCGGGCGGCGCTCGCCCGCGGGATCCCGGTGCTCGGCATCTGCGGCGGGGAGCAGCTTCTCGCGGTGGCGATGGGCGGCACGCTGATCCAGCACATCCCGGATGCGATCCCGGACGCCCTGGCGCACGAGCAGCCGAACCCGCGCGAGGAGCCGGGGCACGAGATCGCCGTCGTGCCCGGCACGCTGCTCGCCCGCATCGTCGGCGCCGCGCGGATGGCGGTGAACTCCTCCCACCACCAGGCGGTGGCGAGTGCGGGGCCGGGCGGCGTGGTCTCGGCCGTGGCGCCGGACGGGGTGGTGGAGGCGGTGGAGTATCCCGCATACCGCTTCGCTCTCGGCGTGCAGTGGCACCCGGAATACGCGGTGGACCCGAAGGATCCCGAGATCTTCCGGGCGCTGGTGGCGGCGGCGCGCGGATGAGCGAGTCGCGCGGGGAGCGCATCGCCAAGTGGCTCGCCCGCGCCGGGGTGGCCAGCCGCCGCGACGCCGAGCGCATGATCGCGGACGGCCGGGTGCGGCTGAACGGCTGCACGGTCGAGACGCCGGCCACCTTCGTCTCGGCCGGCGATGCGGTGTCGGTGGACGGCAGGCCCGTGCCGCCGCCCGAGCGCACGCGGCTGTTCCGCTACCACAAGCCCCCCGGCCTCGTGACGACGCACCGCGACCCCGAGGGCCGTCCGACGGTGTTCGAGAAACTGCCCCCCGGCCTGCCGAGGCTGATCTCCGTCGGGCGGCTCGACCTGACGAGCGAGGGGCTGCTGCTGCTGACGAATGACGGGGAACTCGCGCGGCGGCTCGAACTCCCCTCCCAGGGCTGGGCGCGGCGCTACCGCGTGCGGGTGCATGGGCGGGTGGACGAGGCGGCGCTTGCCGCGCTCAAGGCCGGCATCACGGTGGACGGCGTGGCCTATGGGCCGATCGAGGCCGGGCTCGATTCGCGCAAGGGCACCAACGCCTGGCTGACGGTGGTGCTGCGCGAGGGGAAGAACCGCGAGATACGCCGGGTGATGGAGCATCTCGGGCTTTCGGTCACGCGGCTGATCCGGGTGGCGCATGGCCCCTTCAAGCTCGGCGACCTGCCGCGCGGGGCGGTCGAGGAGGTGAACCCGAAGCTGCTGCGCGACATGCTGGGCCTTGCCGTGCCGCCGCGGATCAAGCGCGGGATCGAGCTTGCCGCGGAGGCCGCCGCCGCCCGCGTCGCCCTGGCCGCGGCGCCGCCGCCCGCCCC
>JANWXJ010000101.1 GCA_025055335.1 Acetobacteraceae bacterium | reverse complement strand
GACGGGGTGAACGACGCGCCGGCGCTCGCCGCCGCCGATGCCGGCGTGGCCCTCGGCGGGCAGGCGATGAGCGCCGGGGCCGAGGCCGCCGACGCGGTGCTGCTCGGCGAGCGGCTGGCGGCGCTGTCGGCGGGGCTCAGGGTCGCGCGGAGGGCGGTCGCCATCGCGCGGCAATCGGCCTATGCGGGGATCGGGTTGTCGTCGGCGGCGATGGTGGCGGCGGCGCTCGGCTGGCTCAGCCCGGTCGAGGGCGCGCTGCTGCAGGAGGCGATCGACGTCGCCGTGGTGCTGAACGCGCTGCGCGCGCTGCGCGGCTGAGGGAGAGGGGAATGGCGGAGTTGCGCCGGATCGGGCTGCTCGACGACTGGCAGGGGGTGGGAACGCTGCTTGCCGACTGGTCGGCCCTGCCGCCCGGGACCGAGGTCGAGAGCCTGCGCTGGCACGAGACGGAGGAGGCCGCCCTCGCCGAACGGCTCGCGCCCTACGATGCGCTCGTGGTGATGCGGGAGCGGACGCCGATCACCGCCTCGCTCGTCGCGCGGCTGCCGAGGCTCAAGCTGCTGGTGACGACGGGGCTGCGCAACGCGGCGGTGGATGTCGCGGCCTGTGCGGCGCGCGGCATCACGGTGTGCGGCACGCCCTCGCTCGCCTCGCCGACGCCGGAGCTCACCTGGGGCCTGATCCTCGGCCTGTTGCGCCGCATCCCCGAGGAATCGGCCGCGATGCGCGCGGGCGGCTGGCAGACGACCATCGGGCGCGGCGTCGAGGGCAAGACTCTCGGCATCCTCGGCCTCGGGCGGATCGGGCAGCGGGTGGCGAAGGTGGGGGCGGCCTTCGGGATGAAGATCATCGCCTGGAGCCGGAACCTGACGGCCGAGGCCGCGGCGGCGGCGGGCGCCGAGCGCGTCGAGAAGATGGAGCTGTTCGCCCGCGCCGATGTGGTGACGATCCACCTCGTGCTGTCGGAGCGGACGAAGGGGCTGGTCGGCGCCGCCGAACTTGCGCGCATGAAGCCCTCTGCGGTGCTGGTGAACACCTCCCGCGGGCCGATCGTGGACGAGGCGGCGCTGCTTTCCGCCCTGCACGCCGGGGAGATCGCCGGCGCCGCGCTCGACGTGTATGACGAGGAGCCGCTGCCGCCCGACCACCCGCTGCGCCGGGCGCCGAACCTGCTGCTCACGCCGCATCTCGGCTACGTGACCGAGGAGAACTACCGCGGCATGTACGGCGGCGCGCTGGAATGCGTGCTCGGGTGGCTCAAGGGCGAGCCGGTGCGGGTGATCGCGCCGTGACGCAGCGAGGCGGCTAGCCGGCCGGCGCGCCCGACAGCGCAAGGAAACGCCGCGCGAGTTCGGCTTCCGCCACCACCACGGCGCTCGCGCCGAGTGCGGCGAGGTGGGCCACCTCCTCCTCGTTGTGGGCGCGCACCAGGATCGGCAGGTCGGGGCGGGCGCGGCGGGCCTGCTCCACCGCCTGCCCGGCCTCGAACGCCTCGGGCAGCGTGACGAGGAGGCGCGCGGCGGCATCCAGGTTGGCGCGCGCCAGCACCGCCGGATCGGCGGCGTTGCCGATGATCACCTCGAAGCCTTCCGCGCGGGCGGCCTCCGCCTGGTCGGCGCGCTCCTCGATCACCAGCACCGGGCGGCCGGCGGCGCGCAGGCCGCGGCCGACCTCACCGCCCACGCGGCCGAAACCCACCAGCACGTCGTGGCCGGCAAGGGTGGTCGGCGGCGCAGGGTCCGGATCGGGCGCGGCGGCGGGGCCGGGGGGCGGCGGCAGGTTCGGCGCGGTTTCCACCTTGCGCGGCCGGGCAGGGCGCAGATGCACCCAGGGCGCGCGCACCGGCCGCAGTTCGAGCCCGCGCGATTCGATCAGGAAGAAGACCGCCGGGTTGAGCAGGATGGACAGGATCGCGCCGGCCAGCACGAGATCCCGCGCCGGCTCGTCGAGCAGGCCGAGCCCGACGCCGAGCCCGGCCAGGATGAAGGAGAACTCGCCGATCTGCGCGAGGCTCGCGGAGATCGTCAGCGCCGTCTGGCGCGAATGGCCGAAGGCGCGGACGATGGCGTAGGCCGCCGCCGACTTGCCGAGCACGACGATCAGCACCGTCGCCGCCACGCCGAGCGGATCGCGCAGCACGATCCCCGGATCGAACAGCATGCCGACCGAGACGAAGAACAGCACCGCGAAGGCATCCCGCAGCGGCAGCGCCTCCTGCGCCGCGCGCTGGGACAGCTGGCTTTCCGACAGCACCATGCCGGCGAAGAAGGCGCCGAGCGCGAAGGAGACGTCGAACAGACCGTGCGCGGCATAGGCGACGCCCAGCGCCACCGCGAACACCGCCAGCCGGAACAGCTCCTTCGATCCGGAATGCGCCACGCCATGCAGCAGCCACGGGATGAATCGCCGCCCGCCGAACAGCATGACGGCGACGAAGGCCGCCACCTTCAGCAGCACGAGCCCGGCGCCGAGCGCGATGTCGAGCGGGCGGGCGGCGTTCTCGGCCGCCGCCAGCGCCGCGATCGTGGGCAGCAGCACGAGCACGAGGACCATCGCGATGTCCTCGACGATCAGCCAGCCGACGGCGATGCGGCCGCGCTCCGTCTCGAGGATCCGGCGTTCCTGCAGCGCCCGCAGCAGCACGACGGTGGAGGCGACGGAGAGCGACAGGCCGAACACGATCCCCGCCCCGAGCCCCCAGCCCTGCAGCAACCCGAAGAGGGTGCCGAGCAGCGTCGCCGCCCCCATCTGCGCGAGCGCCCCCGGCACGGCGATGAGCCGCACGCGCGCGAGATCGCGCGGCGAGAAATGCAGCCCGACCGCGAACATCAGGAGGATCACGCCGAGTTCGGCCAGTTCGTGCGCGAGCTTCGCATCGCCCACGAAGCCCGGCGTGTGCGGCCCGATGGCGACCCCGGCGAGCAGGTAGCCGACGAGCGGCGAGACGCGCAGCCGGTTGGCGAGGAAGCCGAGGAGGAAGGCGAGCACGATCCCGATCGAGACGATCGCGATCAGCGGTGTCGCGGTGTCCTGCATGCCCGTCCCTTCCGTTGCGCGGCGGACATAGCGCCGCGCGGCGGCGTCCGCTACCCGCGCGCTTCCGCGATGGCGGCGCGGGCGGCGGGCCGGGCGGCAGGCCGAGGTCGGGCGGGCCGGCGTCCGTCCCGGTACATTCCCGGATGGCGTCGAGGTTCGAGGGCGCCCCGCCATCCCGTCATCGGCGGGTGCAGCGCCTTGGGTTGGCGGCGCCGTCCCCGGCACAGGCCGAGCGGAGGCGATCCGTCATGCGGCGTGGTCCTCGGGGTGCGGCGGCAAGGCCATGCGCGGGCGGCATTTCCGGCCAGCCCCGCCGCGCGCTACGCTTCGGCCGATCGGAGGGCGCGATGAACGCAGGATCACGGCGGGTGGAGGCGGCGATCGCCGCGGCGCGCGAGGTGTTCGGCGAGCGGCTGTCCACCGCGGAGGCCATTCGCGGGCAGCACAGCCGCGGCGAGGATCTCTCCCGCCCCGTGCTGCCGGATGCGGTGGCCTTCGCGGCCACGACGGAGGAGGTCTCGCGGCTGCTTGCCATCTGCAACGCCCATGGCGTGCCGGTGGTGCCCTTCGGCGCGGGCACCTCGCTCGAAGGGCATGTGACGCCCTGGCGGGGCGGCATCAGCCTCGATCTCTCGCGCATGGACCGCGTGCTGGAGGTGAACGAGGCCGACATGGACTGCCTGGTGGAGCCGGGCGTGACGCGGCAGGCGCTGAACGCGGGCCTGCGCGACCGCGGGCTGTTCTTCCCCGTGGACCCGGGCAGCCACGCCACGATCGGGGGGATGTGCGCGACGCGGGCTTCGGGCACCAACGCGGTCCGCTACGGCACGATGCGGGAGAATGTGCTCGGGCTTGAGGCGGTGCTGGCCGACGGGCGCGTGGTGAACACCGGCGGGCGGACGCGGAAATCCGCCTCGGGCTACGATCTCACGCGGCTGCTTCTGGGCAGCGAGGGGACCCTTGCCGTCATCACCAAGGTGCGGCTCCGGCTGTTCGGCATCCCCGAGGCGATCAGCGCCGCGGTCGTGCAGTTCGAGGATCTCGGCGGCGCGGTGCGCACGGTGATCGAGACGCTGCAATGCGGCATCCCGGTCGCGCGGATCGAACTCCTGGACGAGGTGCAGATGGCCGCCTGCATCGCCTATTCGCGGCTCGAGGGATTCGCCGCGCGCCCCACCCTGTTCCTCGAGTTCCACGGCACCGAGGCGTCGGTTGCGGAACAGGCGGAGGCGCTCGGCGGGATCGCCGCCGCCCATGGCGGATCGGGCTTCGCCTGGGCGCGCGAGCAGGAGGCGCGGAACCGCCTGTGGGAGGCGCGGCACAACGCCTACTGGGCGGCGACGGCGCTCCTGCCCGGCTCCCGCGCCTACACCACCGACATCTGCGTGCCGATCTCGGCGCTCGAGGAGGCGATCCTCGGCGCCAAGCGCGACATCGAGGAGAGCGGCCTGACCGCGCCGATCGTCGGCCATGTGGGGGACGGGAACTTCCACGCCGCGATCATCGTCCGGCCAGGGGACGAGGAGGCGCTCGCCCGCGCCTGGGCGCTCGACCGCAGGATCGTGGCGCGCGGGCTTGCCTTGGGCGGCACCTGTTCCGGCGAACACGGCATCGGCATCCACAAGCGCGAGTTCCTGGAGGCGGAGCACGGCGCGGCGGCGCTCGAGGTGATGCGCGCGATCAAGGCGGCGCTCGATCCGAAGGGCATCCTGAACCCGGGCAAGCTGCTGCCGTGAGGGGCCTTGCCGCGGCCGCGCCCGACCGGCCTTCGCCCTTCGCCGCGCCGCACCGCCCTGCCGACCGGATCGGCCTCGGGCTGAAGCTCGCCTTCGCGCTGATGCCGGCGCTGCTGGCCCGGCGCGCATGAGCCGCCGCGACGGCACCGCCTGGTTCGTGCTGGCGCTGCTCGCCCTCGCGCTCGGGCATACGCTGTCGAACCTCGTGCGCACCATCCCCGCCATCGCAGCCGACCTGCTGCAGCGCGACCTCGGGGTGGACGCGCAGGGGCTGGCGTGGCTGACGGGGGCGTATTTCCTCGCCTTCACGCTGTGCCAGATCCCGGTCGGCGTGGCGCTCGACCGCTTCGGCATCCGCCCCGTCTCGCTCGCGCTGATCGGCACGGTGTGCGCGGGCGCGCTGCTTTCCGCGCTGGCGCCCGGGGGATGGGGGTTCCTGGCGGGCCAGGTGGTGATGGGGGCGGGGTGTTCCGGGATGCTCGTCACACCCATGGCCTATGCGGGCAAGGTGCTGGCGCCGGCCAAGTTCGGCCTGTGGTCGGGGATGATCCAGACGGTCGGCAATCTCGGGATGCTGCTCTCGGCCTCGCCCGCCGCCTGGCTGATCGAGGCGGAGGGCTGGCGCGCCGCCTTCCTTGCCGCCGCCGCCTTGGCGGTGCTCGCCTTCCTCCTGGTGCGCGCGCTCGTGCCGGTGCTGCCGCCGGAGGAGGCGCCGCGCCGCACGATCCCGGCCGAGACCCGGGATGTTCTGCGCTACCTCCTCGCCCCGGCGCTGCTGCCGCTCGTGGTGATCTCCTTCGCCTCCTTCGCGCCGGTGATCGGGGTGCGGGGCCTGTGGGGCGGGCCATGGCTGATGGAGGTGAAGGGGCTGCCGCGGGTGGAGGCGGGGAATCTGCTGCTGCTCGGCACGCTGACGCTGATCGTCGGCCCCGCCCTCTCCGGCGTGCTCGACCGGCGCTTCGGGCGGCGCGTGGCGCTGATCGCGGGCGGGCATCTGCTGGCGGCAGGGGCGCTAGCGGCGATGGCGGCGGGAGGGGCGCTGCCGGCGTGGTGGGACCTGCTGATGCTGGTGGCCTTCGGCCTCGGCATCACCGCGCAGCCGCTGATCTTCGCCCTCGTGCGCGATGCGGTTCCGGCCGGCGAGGTGGGGAAGGCGATGGCGGGGGTGAACCTGTCCTTCTTCGCCGGCGCCGCCCTGCTGCAGGCGGCGAGCGGCCCGGTGGCCGCCTGGGGCGGGCCGGGGGCGGCCATCCTGTTCTACGGCGCCGCCACCGCCTTCTGCACGCTCGGCTTCCTCGTCCTCCGCGCCCGCGCGATGTCACGGGCGTGAGGCTTGTGCCGCGCCCGGCGCCGGCGCAGCCTTGCCGCCATGCGGAACCCGGACATGAAGCGCCTTGGCGAGGCGCCGCTGATCCACCCGACGGCCGAGGTGCGGGACAGCATCTTCGGCCGCTACACCGAGGTGGGGGCGCGCACCAGGGTGGCCGAATGCGTCTTCGGCGACTACGCCTATGTCGTGAACGATTCCGACCTGATCTACACGGATGTCGGGAAGTTCGCCTCCATCGCCTCGCATGTGCGGGTCAATCCCGGGAACCATCCGCTGCAGCGGGCGGCGCTGTCGCATGTGACCTACCGCGCCGCGGCCTATGGCCTCGGCGAGGACGAGGCGGCCTTCTTCGACTGGCGCCGGTCCTTCCGCTGCCGCCTCGGGCATGACTGCTGGATCGGCCACGGGGCGATCGTGCTGCCGGGCGTTTCGGTCGGGATCGGGGCCGCCGTCGGCGCCGGGGCGGTGGTGACGAAGGACGTGCCGGATTTCGCCATCGTCGCCGGCAATCCGGCGCGGCTGCTGCGCTACCGCTTCCCAGAGGAGATCCGCGCCGCGCTGCTGCGCATCGCCTGGTGGGACTGGAGCCACGAGAAGCTGCGCGAGACGCTGCCCGAGTTCCGCGCCCTGCCGATCGAGGCCTTCTGCGCCCGGCACGACCCCGGCTGAAGGCCCGGTTCCCGTCACGCCGCCGCTGCGCTAGCCATGGGCCATGGCGAACGACCCGCGCATCCTCTCCGCCCGCGAGGGCGCGATCCTGACCGTGACGATCTCCCGCCCCGAGAAGCGCAACGCGCTGGATGCGGCGATGTGGGCGGCGCTGCGCGATGCGATGCGCGCGGCCGACGCCGACGAGACGCTCGGCTGCGTCGTGCTGCGCGGCGCCGGCGAGGCGGCGTTCAGCGCCGGGGCCGACATCTCCGCCTTCGAGGCCGAACGCGGCACGCCGGAGCGCGAGGCGGCCTACCAGGCGCTCCTGGCCGAGGCGCTGCAGGCGGTGCGGACCTGCCGGCACCCGACGGTCGCCGCCATCCGCGGCTGGTGCATGGGCGGCGGCGCCGGCATCGCGACGATGTGCGACTTCCGCGTGGCGGGGCCGGATGCGCGGATCGGCATCCCGGCGCGCAGCCTCGGCCTGTTCTACCAGCACGCCGAACTCGACCCGATCCTGCAGTCCGTCGGCTACTGGGTGGCCTGCGAGCTGCTGATCGAGGGGCGCGTGTTCACCGGCGAGGAGGCGGAGAGGAAGGGCCTTGTCTCCCGCCTCGTGCCGGAGGAGAAGGTGTTCGAGGAGGCGGCCGCTCTCGCCGCGCGGATCTGCCAGGGCGCGCCGCTCGCCAACCGCTTCCACAAGCGGGCGCTGCAGGCGCTGCGCGGCCCGCTGCCGATCGGCGCGGCGGAACTCGCCGAGGCGGCCGCCTTCGCCGCCACCGAGGATTTCCGCGAAGGTGTCGCGGCCTTCCGCGAGGGGCGAAAGCCCCTCTTCCGCGGCCGCTGAGCCACGGGGCGGTTGCGGAAGCGGCCCCTTTCCGCCAAACCCTGGGGCCGACCCCGCCCCCGGGGCGGGCAACCCTGGTGGAGACCGTGGACCTCCTGCTGCTCGGCGCCATCCTGGCGCTGCTTGTCGCCTCGGCGCTGTTCTCCGGCATGGAGACGGCGTTCACCGCCGCCTCCCGCGCGTTCCTCGCGCGGCGCGCGCGGGAGGGGGACAGGGCGGCGGCCCGGCTGGCCGCGCTGCGGGAGAAGAAGGACCGCCTCGTCGCCGCGCTGCTGATCGGCAACAACTTCGTCAACACCACCGCGACCGCGCTCGCCTCCGGCCTGCTGATCGCCTGGTTCGGCGACGGCGGGGTGCTCTACGCCTCGATCCTGATGACGGTCGTGCTCGTGCTGCTGTCGGAGGTGCTGCCGAAGACCTACGCGCTGCAGAACCCCGATGCGGTGGCGCTGCGCGCCTCGCCGCTGCTCGGCCTCGTGTTCCGGGTGTTCGGCCCCGTGGCGGCCGCCGCCAATGCGGCCGTGCGGGCGATGCTCGCGCTCGTCGGCGTCCGGCTGCCCGAGGGCGAGCGCGGCGCCACCGAGGAGGAGCTGCTCGGCGCGATAGACCTGCACGGCGAGGGCGAGGCGGGTCCGGCCGAGGCGGCGGCGCGCGAGGAGCGGCGGATGCTGCGCGGCGTGCTCGCGCTCGACGACCTGACGGCCGCCGACGTGATGACGCACCGCAGCCGCATACGCGCCCTCGATGCCGACTGGACGCCCGAGCAGATCGCCGCCGCGCTGGCCGAGAGCAGGTATTCGCGCATGCCGCTGTGGCGCCGCGGCGGGGAGGAGGTGCTCGGCGTGCTCGATGCGCGCGCCGTGCTGCGTGCGCTGCGCGCGGCCGGCGGCCGGCTGGAGGCGGCGGAGCTCGCGGCCCACGCCGCGCCCCCGGTCTTCGTGCCGGAAAGCCGGCCGCTGAACGAGCTGCTGCAGGAGTTCCGCCGCTCCGGCCGGCATCTCGCCTTCGTCGTGGACGAATACGGCACCCTCCTCGGCCTTGTCACGCTCGAGGATGTGGTGGAGGTGGTGGTCGGCCCGATCGCCGACCGCGGCGAGGAGGCGATGCCGGAGCCCGCGCCCGACGGCAGCGTGGAGGTGCGCGGCCACATGCGCGTGCGCGACCTCAACCGCGAATACGAGTGGCGGCTGCCGGAAGGCGGGGCGAGCACGCTCGGCGGCCTCGTGATCGAATGCGCGCGCACGGTGCCGCCCGTGGGTGCCGAGATCGCGATCGGCGAGTATCGCCTGAAGGTGCTGGAACGGCGCGGCCTGCGCCTCGACCGCATCCTGGTGCGCCGCGAACCGGAGGAGGGGAAGCCCGAGTGAGTGCCCGCACGCTGTTCGACAAGATCTGGGACGCCCATGTCGTCCTCCGCCGCGACGACGGGCTTTGCCTGCTTTACATAGACCGGCACTACTTCCACGAAGGCTCCTTCCACGCCTTCAACCAGATCGCCGCGCGCGGCCTTCCGATCCGCCGCCCCGACCTGACCTTCGGCTTCGGCGACCACTACGCGCCGACCCTCGCGCGCAGCCTGGACGGCGTGGCCGATCCCGAGATCCGCGGCATCATCGGCACCTTCGAGAGGAACGTGGCGGCGCACCGCCTGACGGCCTTCCGCCTCGCCGACCCCGACCAGGGCATCGTGCATGTCGCGGCCCCGGAACTCGGGCTGACGCTTCCGGGCATGACGGTGGTGTGCGGGGATTCGCACACCTCCTCGCACGGGGCGCTCGGCGCGCTTGCCTTCGGCATCGGCGCCTCGGAGGTCGCGCATGTCTTCGCCACCCAGACGATCTGGCAGGCGAAGCCGAAGCAGATGCTGGTGCGCTTCGAGGGCACCCCGGCGCCGGGCGTGACGGCGAAGGACATGGTGCTGGCGCTGATCGCCCGGATCGGCACCGGGGGCGCGATCGGCCATGCGGTCGAGTTCGCGGGCGAGGCGATCCGCGCCCTGCCCGTGGAGGGGCGGCTGACCATCTGCAACATGACGATCGAGGCCGGGGCGCGCACCGGCATGGTGGCGCCGGACGAGACGACCTTCGCCTGGCTCGCCGGCCGGCGCTACGCTCCGCCCGCCCCCGATCCGCGCTGGCGCGAACTGTTCACCGACCCTGGCGCGCGCTTCGACGCGGAGGTGGTGATCGACACCGGCACGCTCTCGCCCATGGCCACCTGGGGCACGAGCCCGGAGGAGGCCGCGCCGATCACCGGCCGGGTGCCGCGCGCGGCCGAGGCGCCGGACGCCGCGCGCGCCGCCGCCTGGGCCCGCAGCCTCGCCTACATGGGCCTCGAGGGCGGCGAGGCCTTCGCCGACATCCCGCTCGACGTCGTGTTCCTCGGCTCCTGCACCAATGCGCGGCTGCCCGATCTGCGCGCCGCCGCCGAGGTGCTCAAGGGGCGGCGGGTGAGGGTGCCGATGATCGTCTCCCCCGGTTCGGAGGCGGTGCGGCGGGCGGCGGAGGCGGAGGGGCTCGACCGCATCTTCGCCGAGGCGGGGGCGGAGTGGCGCCACGCGGGCTGCTCGCTCTGCGCCGCGATGAACGGCGACATCGTGGGGCCGAGGCGGCGCTGCGCCTCCACCTCCAACCGCAACTTCCCCGGCCGGCAGGGGCGCGAGGCGCGCACGCACCTCGTCTCGCCGCGCAGCGCCGCGGCCTCCGCCGTCGCCGGGCGGCTCGTGCCGGCAGAGGCGCTCTGACCATGGAACCGATCACCCGCTTCGAGGGGCTTGCCGCGCCGCTCGCCCTCGACAACGTGGACACCGACCAGATCATCCCCGCGCGCTTCCTCCGCAAGCCGCGCGATGCCGACTACCAGCGCTGGCTGTTCCACGACCTTCGCTTCGCCCCCGACGGCTCGCCGCTGCCCGGGTTCGTGCTGAACCGCCCGCCCTTCGACGCCGCGACCATCCTGGTGGCGGGGCGGAACTTCGGCGTCGGCTCCTCGCGCGAGGCGGCGGTGTACGCGCTGCAGGCCTTCGGCATTCGCGCCGTGATCGCCGAGAGCTTCGGCGACATCCACTATTCCAACGCGCTGAAGAACGGGCTGCTGCCGATCCGGCTGCCGCCCGAACGAGTGCGCGCGCTGCGCGAGGCGGCCGAGGGCGGAGGGCTGCGGCTGACGGTGGACCTGGAACGCTGCGTCGTGGCCTCTCCCGACGGGGCCGAGGATCCCTTCGCCGTCCCGGCCTTCGCGCGGGATTGCCTGCTCCGCGGCCTCGACGAGATCGGGCTGACGCTGACGCATCTGCCCGAGATCGAGGCGTTCGAGGCCCGGCACGCCGTCTGACCCGCGCGCGGGGGGCTTCCCAAGCGCGCCCCCCGCGCCATCCTAGGACGCCAGAGGATCAGCGGAGCCCACCATGGCCAAGTTCGGACTGAGCCAGCCCGTCCGGCGGATCGAGGATCCGCGCCTGCTCACCGGGCGCGGCCGCTACACCGACGATGTTCCGGCCCCGGCCGGCGCGCTGCGCGGCTATGTGCTGCGCAGCCCGCACGCCCACGCCGCGATCCGCGGGATAGAGACCGCCGCAGCGCGCGCGATGCCCGGCGTGCATGCGGTGTTCACCGCCGCCGACCTCGCCGCCGAGGGGCTCGGCGAACTGCCCTGCACCATCCCGCTTGCCAACCGCGACGGCACCCCGCGCGCCGAGACGCCGCGCTTCGCGCTCGCCTCCGACCTCGTGCGGCATGTCGGCGATCCGGTCGCCTTCGTCGTGGCCGAGACCCTGCAGGCGGCGAAGGACGCGGCCGAGGCGATCGCGGTGGACTACGAGGTTCGGGACAGCGCGACCGACCTCGCCACCGCCACCGAGCCCGGGCGGCCGCAGGTGTGGCACACCGCCCCGAACAACATCGCCTTCGACTGGGAGGCCGGCGACAAGGCGCGGACCGACGCGCTGTTCACGCAAGCCGCGCATGTCTCGCGGCTGTCGGTGATCAACAACCGAATCGTCGTCGCCTCGATGGAAGGCCGCGCCTGCCTTGCCGAGTGGGACGGGGCGCGCTTCACCCTGCACGCCGGCACGCAGGGATCCTGGCTGATCCGGCGGCTGCTGGCGGAGAGCGTGTTCAAGCTGCCGCAGGAGGCGTTCCGCGTGATCACCCCGGATGTCGGCGGCGGCTTCGGGATGAAGCTCTACCTCTATCCCGAATACGTGCTGTGCGCCTTCGCCGCGCGGCGCCTCGGGCGCCCGGTGCGCTGGGCGGCGGAACGCAACGAGGCCTTCCTGTCCGACACCCACGGGCGCGACAACATCAGCCACGCCGAGCTCGCGCTCGACAAGGACGGGCGGTTCCTCGCGCTCCGCGTTCGCACGCTCGCCAACATGGGGGCGTATCTGTCCACCTTCGCGCCCTACATCCCGACCGGCGCGGCGGCGAAGGTTCTCGCCTCCGTCTACGGCTTCGAGGCGGTGCATGCGCATGTGCTCGGGGTGCTGACGCACACCGTGCCGGTGGACGCCTATCGCGGCGCCGGCCGGCCGGAGATGAACTACCTGCTCGAGCGGCTGATCGACACCGCGGCGCGCGAGACGGGGAGGGACCGGATCGAGCTCCGCCGGCGCAACATGGTGCGGCCCGAGCAGATGCCCTTCACCTCGGCGGCCGGCCAGCGCTACGACTCGGGCGATTTCGCCCGGGTGCTGGACGAGGCGCTGGCCCGCGCCGACTGGGCCGGCTTCCCCGCCCGCCGGGCCGAGGCGAAGCGCCGCGGCCGGCTGCGCGGCATCGGCCTCGCCTACTACCTGGAGGCGACCGGCGGCAGCCCGACCGAGCGGGCGGAGGTGCGCTTCGCCGAGGACGGCTGCGTGGAGGTGGTGGTGGGCACCCAGTCCACCGGCCAGGGGCACGAGACGGCCTACGCCATGATCACCGCCAAGGAACTCGGCGTGCCGATGGAGCGCATCCGCATCGTGCAGGGCGACTCCGACGCCGCACCCTTCGGCGGCGGCACCGGCGGGGCGCGGAGCCTCTATTCCGAGGGCACGGCGCTGCTCGCCACCACCGCAACCGTCATCGAACGCGGGCGGCAGGCCGCCTCGGAGGCGCTCGAGGCCGCGGCGGCCGACATCGAGTTCGCCTCCGGCCGCTTCACCATCGCCGGCACCGACCGCTCGATCGGCATCCTCGAGCTTGCCGCCCGCCAGCGCGAGAAGCGGGCGCGGGGCGAGGAGGCGATCACCCTCGATGCCGCCGAGGTGGCGCAGATCCCGGCGCACACCTTCCCGAACGGCTGCCACATCGCCGAGGTGGAGGTGGATCCTGAGACCGGCGCGATCGCCATCCCGCGCTACCTCGTGGTGGACGACGTGGGCCATGCGATCAACCCGCTGATCGTGCGCGGGCAGGTGCATGGCGGGGTGGTGCAGGGCCTGGGCCAGGCTCTGCTCGAGCGCACCGCCTTCGATCCCGCCTCGGGCCAGCTGCTCACCGCCTCCTTCATGGACTACGCGTTGCCGCGGGCCGAGGACGTGCCCGCGATCGAGGTGGACCTGATCGAGGTGCCCTGCGAGACGAACCCGCTCGGCGTGAAGGGAGCGGGGGAGGCGGGGGCGGTCGGATCGCCGCCCGCGCTGATCAACGCGCTCCTGGACGCCCTGGCCGAGGCCGGCGTGCGCCATCTGGACATGCCGGCGACGCCCGAGGCGGTCTGGCGCGCGCTTTCGGCTGCGAAGGCGGCGTAGCGCCGCCGCGCCATCAGTCGAGCGTGATGCCGTTCTCCCGCACCACCCGCCCCCAGCGCGCGTATTCCTCGGCCACATAGGCGGCGAAGCGGGCGGGCGGCATGATCCGCGCCGTGGTGCCGGTGGCGGCGAGCCTCTCGCGGAGCGCGGGTTCCGCCAGGATGCGGGCGAGCGCCTCGCTCACGCGGTGGATGACCGGCTCCGGCGTGCGCGCCGGCGCGAACAGCCCGACCCAGGCGTCCACCTCGAAGTCGGGGAAGCCTTGTTCGGCGATCGTCGGGATGTCGGGAAGGGTCGGCAGGCGCTGCAGGCTGGACACCGCGATGCCTCGGAGGGAGCCGTTCGCCACCTGCGGCCCGAGCGAGGCGGCGGAGGCGAGGATCAGCGGGACCTGGCCGCCGAGGGCGGCCTGGATCGCCGGCCCGCCGCCGCGGAAGGGCACGTGGCTGTAGCGCGTTCCGCTCAGGCTCTGGATTTGCGCCATCACGAGGTGGCCGGCGGAGCCGTTTCCCGCCGAGGCGAAGTGCGGACCCTCGCCGACGCGCCCCGCCGCCAGCACGTCGGCGAGGGTGCGGAACGGCGAGGAGGGATGCGCCGCCATCAGCACCGGGGCGCCTCCGACCAGCCCGATGGCAGAGAAGTCCTCCACGGCGTGGAAGGGGATCCGCGGCAGGACATGCGGCGTCACGACGTGGGTGGAGTTCGTCAGCAGCAGCGTGGTGCCGTCGGGCGCGGCGCGGGCCACGGTTTCCGCCCCCGCCATGCCGGATGCGCCGCCGCGGTTCTCGATCACGATGGTCCGCTGCAGCTCGGCCGAAAGCGCCGGCACGACGAGACGCGCGACAACATCGACGACACCGCCGGGCGGGAACGGCACCACGCAGCGGATGGTGCGCCCCTCGGCCCAGAGCTGTGCGGCGGCGGGATGGGGGTGAAGGGCCATGGCCACAAGGGCGCGGCGGCTGAGCATCGCGTTTCCTCCTTGGTTTTGGCTGGGGCGTCGCTGGGCGGGGCCCCGGCGACGGCGTTTCACGGGCGCGCCTGAATTTCGCGCACCGGGGCCGCGTTGTCCTGCGGCCGCACGACCGGCGTGAGGTGCCTCGCTCCGGGAAGGATCCG
>JANWXJ010000100.1 GCA_025055335.1 Acetobacteraceae bacterium | reverse complement strand
GGGGGTTCCGCCCCCCCCCCCGGCGGCGGGGGGGCGGCCCTGGGGCCCGCGGGGGCGCGGGGCGCGCGGGGCGGCGGCGCGGGCCCCCCCGCCCCCGCCGGGCGGCGGCCGCCCGGCGACCATCGGAAAGGGCCTTGAGGCATGCAATTGAGCCCCGCATTCACCCTGCTCCTCATCCTTCTAGTGATTCTGCTGGCATTCCTCTAGACAGTCTGCTCGAGGAATGCGTTACGCCCTGCTCGCCGTCCTTCTGCTGCTGCTGCCGGCCGCGCCCCGCCACGCCGCGGCGCAGGAAAGCCGGATCGTGGCGGTGGTGAACGGCGATGCGATCACCTCGGGCGACGTGCGCGCGCGCAGCCGACTCTTCGCCCTTAATGTCGGCCGCCCGGTGGACGCGGAGACCCTGCAGCGCCTCGCCCCGCAGGTGACGCGGCTGCTGATCGAGGAGCGACTCCGCCTGCAGGAGGTGCAGCGCCGCGGCATCCCGGTGACGGACCAGGACGTGGCCGAGGCGGTCGCCGAGATCGAGGCGCGCAACAACCTGCCGCGCGGCGGGCTCGTCGCGCAGCTCCGCCGCGCCGGCGTGGAGCCGCGCGTGCTGTACGACCAGATCCGCACCCAGATCGGCTGGTCCCGCCTCGTGCGCGCCGCCCTCGGCCCGGCCGCCGAGCCGACCCAGGCCGAGGCAGAGGCCTATGTGCGCAACTACATGGCGCTCGCCGGCCAGCCGGAGTTCCTCGTCTCGGAGATCTTCATCCCGGTGGACGATCCGGCGAACGAGGCCGAGACGCGCCGCTTCGTGGACGATGTGGTGAACCAGCTCCGCCGCGGCACGCCCTTCCCCGTGGCCGCCGCCCAGTTCAGCCAGGCGCAATCGGCCCTCCAGGGGGGCGATCTCGGCTGGGTGCGGGCGGAGGAGCTCGATCCCCAGGTGGCCGAGATCGTGCGCCAGATGCCGCCCGGCGCCATCGCCAACCCGATCCGCGTGCCGGGCGGCTACCAGCTCGTGCAGCTCCGCCAGCGCCGCACCATCGGGCGGGAGGATGCCGCCTTCATCACCATCCGCCAGGCCTTCCTGCCCTTCACCAGCCGCCTCGACCCGCAGCGCCCGACGCCGCAGCAGATCCAGACGCTCGAGCGGGCGCAGGCGATCCGCGGCGGCTGCCCGGGGGTGGAGGCGGCGGCGCGGGCCGCCAACAGCCCTCGCCCGGCCGACCCGGGCGGGCCGCTCAGGGTGGACCAGCTTCCGCCCCAGCTCCGGCAGGTGCTGGCCGGCATCCCGACCGGCGGCCAGAGCCAGCCGCTCGTCACCCCGGAGGGGATCCTGGTGTTCGCCGTCTGCTCGCGGGAGACGCGCAACGTCGCCGAGATGACGCCGCAGCAGGCCGCCGCCCTCATCCTGCGCGACCGGGTGGAGCTCGTCTCCCGCCAGCTCCAGCGCGACCTCCGCCGACGCGCCCAGATCGAGATGCGTGGCTGAGGCGCTCGATCCCCTCGCCAACGCCGCGGCGCTGTCGGCGCGGAAGTCGCTCGGCCAGCACTTCCTGCTGGACCGCGCGCTGGTGGCCCGGATCGTCGCCGCCGCCGGGCCGATGGCCGGGGTGCATGCGGTCGAGATCGGCCCCGGCCCCGGCGCGCTGACGGCGGCGCTGCTGGCCAGCGCGGCCGAGAGCGTGACGGCGATCGAACTCGACCCCCGGGCGGTCGCGCTGCTGCGGCCGGCCGAGGCGGCGGCCGCCGGCCGGCTGCGGATCCTGGAGGCGGATGCGCTGTCGGTGGACATCCCGGCGCTGGTGCCGCCGCCGCGCCGCATCGTGGCGAACCTGCCCTACAACGTCGCCTCGCCCCTGCTCCTGCGCTGGCTGCGCGAGGCGGAGGCCTATCTCTCGCTCACGCTGATGTTCCAGCAGGAGGTGGCGGAGCGGATCTGCGCCGCGCCGGACACGCCGGAATATGGCCGGCTGTCCGTGCTGGCGCAGTGGCGCTGCGAGGCGGCGCTGCTGCTGCGGCTTCCGCCCGGGGCGTTCCGGCCGCCGCCCAGGGTGTGGTCGGCGGTGGTCGGGCTGGTGCCGCGCGCAGCGGCGCCGGACCCTGCGCTGTTCGCCGCGATGGAGCGGGTGACCGGGGCGGCCTTCGGGCAGCGACGGAAGATGCTGCGCGGCAGCCTCAAGGCGCTCGGCGATGCGGAGGGACTGCTGGCTGCGGCGGGGCTCGATGGCGCGCGGCGGGCGGAGACGCTTTCGGTCGCGGAGTTCGCCCGGCTGGCCGAGGCCCTGCGCGCGCGGGGCTGAGGCCCGGGCGGCCGCGCACCGCTCCCGGCGCGAGGCACCGCCTCCGGCAGCCGCACATCCCTGCCGG
>JANWXJ010000089.1 GCA_025055335.1 Acetobacteraceae bacterium | reverse complement strand
CCGGCGGCGCGGGCGGGCGGCGTGGCGCTCGGGCTCCTGGTGCTGGCGCTGGCGAGGGGGCGGCTGCTGCCGGCGCTGGCCGCCGGGGTGCTGCCGGTGTGGTGGTGGGGCTGATCAGCGCAGCGCGAGCCAAGCGAGCATCCCGCCGCCGAGGGCAATGCGGTACCAGCCGAAGGGCGTGAAGCCGATGCGGGAGATCACCGCCAGCACCACGCGCACCACGGCGAGCGCCACCAGGAAGGCGGCCAGCGTCCCGACGACGATCTGCCCGAGATCGCCCGCGTCCAGCTCCGCCCGCGCCTTCCACAGCGCATAGGCGGTGGCGGCGAGCATGGTCGGCACCGCGAGCACGAAGGAGAACTCGGCCGCCGTCCGCCGGTCGGCGCCGACGAGCAGCGCGGCGATGATGGTGGCGCCCGAGCGGGAGGTGCCTGGGATCATCGCCAGCGCCTGGCCGAGGCCGATCAGCAGCGCGGCGAGCCAGCCGATCTCCTCGACGCGGTGGATCGAGGGCTCGGGCCGCCAGCGCTCGATCGCGATGATCGCGATGCCGCCCGCGATCAGCGCCGCGCAGACGACGTAGGGGTTGAACAGCAGCCGGGTGATCGGCCCGTGCAGGGTGGCGCCGATCACGAGGGCGGGGAGGAAGGCGAGCAGGATGTTCGCCGCGTAGATGCGGTCGAGCGAGCCCGGCACCCACGCCCGCGTCGCCAGCGCGGCGAAGCGCGCGCGATAGGCCCAGAGCACCGCCAGGATCGCGCCCGACTGGATGGCGATCTCGAACGCCTTCCCGGGGGGGCCCTGGAAGCCGATGATCTCGCCGAGCAGGATCAGGTGCCCGGTCGAGGAGACGGGGAGGAACTCCGTCAGCCCTTCCACCACGCCCATCAGAGCCGCGGGCCAGATCCAGGACAGGTCCATCCGTTCCCCTCAAAGCATCGGGCCGCCCCGGTCGCCCGGAGCGGCCCGTTCTGCCGCGCGATCGCCCTCAGCGCACCGTCTGCGCCGCGGTGAAGGCGAAGTTGTCGAAGGAGTTCTCCGCCACCCGGAACCAGGTGAACATGTCGGAGCGGAAGCGGTTGTAGCTTTCCATGATGCGGGCGAAGCGCGGGTTCTGCCGGGCGATGTCGGCGTTCAGCGCCTCGTTGGCGCGCCAGGCGGCCTCCATGATCGGGCGCGGCCAGAACCGGAGCTCCGTGCCCGCCGCGATCAGGCGCCGCAGCGCCGCCGGGTTCGCCGCGTCGTAGCGGGCGACCATGTCGGCATCGGCCTCGGCGCAGGCCACTTCCAGCGCCGCCTTGTACTGCGCCGGCAGCGCGTTCCAGGCGGCGAGGTTCGACATGAAGTGCAGCCGCGCCCCCGGCTCCCAGAAGCCCGGCGCGTAGTAGAAGCGGGCGACGCGGTGGAACTGCCCGCGCTCGTCGTCGTGCGGGCCGACGAACTCGGCGGCGTCGATCACCCCGCGCTCGAGCGAGGGGTAGATGTCGGCCGGCGGCACGAGCGTCGGCGCGGCGCCGAGGCGGGTGAAGAGCTGCCCGGCAAGCCCGGTGATGCGGAACTTGAGGCCGCGGAGCTGCTCGACCGAGGTGATCTCGGTGCGGAACCAGCCGCCCATCTGGGCGCCGGTGTCGCCCGCGGTGATGCCGTGGATGTTATAGTCGCGGAACAGCTCCGCCGCGAGCTCGTTCCCGCCGCCATGCCGGAACCAGGCGGTGAGCTGGCGGGTGGTGAGGCCGAAGGTCATCGCCGTGAAGGGGGCGAAGCCCGGCTCCTTACCGATGTAGTAGTAGGCGGCGGTGTGGCCCGCCTCGATGGTGCCGGCCTGCACCGCGTCCAGCACCTGCAGGGTGCCGACGATCTCCCCGGCCGGGAACACCTGCAGGCGGAAGCGGTTCTCGGTGAGCTGGGCGACGCGGGCGGCGATGCGCTCGGCGGTGCCGAAGAGGATGTCGAACACCCGCGGGAAGGCGGACTGCACGCGCCAGCGCACCTCCGGCAGCCCGGTGCCGTGGACGGCGGGGGCGGCCGGGGCCTGGGCCTGGGCGAGGCCCGCTCCGGCAAGGGCGGCGGGTGCTGCGGCGATGACGGCACGGCGGTTCATGGGCGTCGGTTCCTCCCCTGCTGCGGGCCCCTCTCGGCCCTGGCCGTGTAGCAAGGCGCGCGCCGGGCCAAAAGGGGCGGCCGCGCGCCTCGCCGCCTCAAGGCACGAAGCGCAGGAGCAGGGCGAGGGCGAGCAGGAGCTGGAACAGGTTGGCGGCCTCGGCCAGACGGCGCAGGCGCTTCGCCTCCCGCCCGCCCGCCGCCTCGCCCGCGGCGAGCGCCGCATAGGCCCCCCGCAGCCGCGGCAGCAGCACGCCGAGCAGCCACAGGCTCGCCCCGGCGGAGAGGGCCATGAGCCCCCCGTCCACCGGGGAGAGGCGGAACAGCGCCAGCGCCGCCGCCCCTGCCGTGCCGAACAGGAACAGGTAGTAGGGCCGCACGACGAGGCCGAGGGCCCTGAGCGCCCCTTCCGGCGCGAGCGCGCCGAAGGCGGCCGGGGCGAGCGCGGCCGAGAAGAAGGCGGCGGCGCCGAGATGGAGCGCGAGCGCGACGATGGCGATGCCGCCGAGCGCGTGCTCCATCGGCCGGGCGGTCAGTAGCGGTAGTGGTCGGGCTTGAAGGGCCCCTCGGGCGAGACACCGATGTAGGCGGCCTGGGCGGGGGTCATCTTCGTCAGCGTCGCCCCCACCTTGTCCAGATGCAGCCGGGCCACCTTCTCGTCGAGGTGCTTCGGCAGCACATAGACCTTCCGCTCGTACTTGCCCGGGTTGGTCCAGAGTTCGATCTGCGCGAGCGTCTGGTTGGTGAAGGAGGCGCTCATCACGAAGGAGGGGTGGCCGGTCGCGTTGCCGAGGTTCACGAGACGGCCTTCGGAGAGCAGGATGATCCGCTTGCCGTCGGGGAACTCGACCTCGTCCACCTGCGGCTTCACGTTGTCCCACTTGAAGTTGCGCAGCGCCGAGACCTGGATCTCGGAATCGAAGTGGCCGATGTTGCACACGATCGCGCGGTGCTTCATCCGCCGCATGTGCTCGAGCGTGATGACGTCGATGTTGCCGGTGGCGGTGACGAAGATGTCGGCGACGGGTGCCGCCTGCTCCATCGTCACCACCTGGTAGCCTTCCATCGCCGCCTGCAGGGCGCAGATCGGGTCCACCTCGCTCACCATCACGCGGCAGCCGGCGTTGCGCAGGCTCGCGGCCGAGCCCTTCCCCACGTCGCCGAAGCCGCAGACCATCGCGACCTTGCCCGCCATCATCACGTCGGTGGCGCGGCGGATCGCGTCCACGAGGGATTCGCGGCAGCCGTAGAGGTTGTCGAACTTCGACTTGGTGACGGAATCGTTCACGTTGATGGCGGGGAACAGCAGCCTCCCCTCCTTCGCCATCTGGTAGAGGCGGTGCACGCCGGTCGTCGTCTCCTCGCTTACGCCGCGGATCGCGGCGGCAAGCCGGGTGAACCAGCCGGGCTTCGTCTTCAGGCAGTCCTTGATCAGGGCGAAGAGGATCTCCTCCTCCTCGTTGCCGGCCTTCGCGAGGAAGGCCGTGTCGCCCTGCTCGGCGCGCACGCCGAGATGGACGAGGAGGGTGAGATCCCCCCCGTCGTCGAGCAGCAGGTTCGGCTCGCCCCCGTCGCTCCACTCGAGCGTGCGCTTCACATACTGCCAGTATTCCGGCAGCGTCTCGCCCTTCACGGCGAAGACCGGCGTGCCCGAGGCGGCGATGGCGGCGGCGGCGTGGTCCTGCGTCGAGAAGATGTTGCACGAGGACCAGCGGACATCGGCGCCGAGGTGCTTCAGCGTCTCGATCAGCACGGCGGTCTGGATCGTCATGTGCAGGCAGCCGGCGATGCGCGCGCCCTTGAGCGGCTTCTGCGCGCCGTATTCCGCGCGCAGCGCCATCAGGCCGGGCATCTCGTCCTCGGCGAGCGAGATCTCCTTGCGGCCCCAGCCGGCAAGCGAGAGGTCCTTCACGACGAAGTCGGCGGCGGCGTGGGTGTCGGGCATCGGTGTCTCTCGGTTCCGGATGGGCGCGGGCGCTCTAGCACGGTGGGGCCGGGATGGCCAGAAGGCCCGAGAGACATAAGGATATCTTTATGTCCACAGGGGACGCGGCGGATTCCGCGCTGGCTCCGGCACGCGTCACGTCCTACATATCGCCACTACCGCTACGAACCCGGGGCGAGGAGGCAATCCGCATGTCGGATCCGGGAACGCCCGCGCCGGTTCCGGCGCATGTCCCGCCAGGCGTCCTCGCCGCGACGGAGGCTCTGCTCGACCTCCACCTCTCGGCCACGCGCCGGTTCGCCGCGGCGATCAGGGCCGCCGATCCGGCACGCCGCGCCAAGCGCCCCGACGAGACCTGCTGGTGCTGCGCCGCCGTCGCCCTCGGCACGCTGCGGCACCGCCGGATCACGCACAAGGATCTCGTGGCGATGGCTGCGGGTCGCCTCTCCCCGGCCACGCTGTCCCGCGCGGTGCAGGATGCCGTCATGCTGGGGCTTCTGCGGCAGGAGCAACTCGCCGGCAACCGGCGGATGAAACGCCTCGCCCTGACGGAGGCGGGATGGCGGCTTCTTGTCGCCGGGGCCGAAGAGGCCTGGGCGGCCGCCCTTGCGGTTCTCCGCCGCGCCGAGGCGCGGATGGCGGGGGGCTGATCGCTGCCGCTCAGCTCGCCCCGGTCCCCACCGCCGGCGGGGGGGCGGCCGCCGTCCAGGCGATGCGTCCGACCGCGCCGCAGGACGGGCAGTCCGGCACCCAACGCTCCTGCGCGGCGCCGCAGGCAGCGCATTTCCAGGCTGGCGGCGGCGGCGCCATGGCGGCGGCGCGCAGCCACTTCGCCTCTGCCGCGCGGCCGGCCGGACCGTCCCCCTGCTCGAGCAGTTCGAGTTCGATCATCGCCTGGTAGGCCCGCCGGTCCGCCTGGCCCGAGGCGAGCAGAGCCGTCAGCTCCGCCCTCGCCCGCCCGGTCAGGCTCGCCGCCGTCCAGGTGCGGGCGAGCAGCAGCCGGCTCTCCGGATGGGTCGGGTTGCGGTGCACGAGCTGTTCCGCGGCGCGCGCGCGGGCGAGCAGATCGCCCTCCCCGCGGAGATACTCCTCGGCGATGTCGGGGTGCGGATTGGCGGCCCAGGCCTGCTCCAGCACCGCCTTCGCCCGCCGCCCCTGGCCGGCCGCGGCAAGGCGCGCGGCATGGGCGAGCGCCCCCGGCACGAAACCGGGATCGGCGGCGAACGCCTCCTTCTCGAGAGCGGCGGCCTGCTCGGGGTCCGTCGCCTGCAGGGCGGCGGCAAGGGCGAGCGGCGCGCGGGCGTTGCCTGGCGGGGCGAGAAGGAGCGCTTCCTGCCAGTCGCGCATGCGCAGGGCGATGCGCTGGCGTTCCTCCCTGACCCACGCGGCATCCGGACGGGCCGCCTCGGCCTCCCGGGCGAGGCGCTGCGCCTCGGCCCAGTCCTCGCGCGCCATCGCATGCCGCAGCAGGCCGCGCAGGCCGAGGAAACGCGCATCCTCCCGCGCCGCCAGGGCGGCATAGGCCTCGGCCGCCCGGTCCTCCCGACCGGCAAGCCGCTCGGCCTCGGCCGTCAGCAGCAGCAGGTGCGGCGTGTCGCCGAGCCGTGCGCGCGCGCGCCTCACCTCGGCCCTTGCGGTCGCCACGGTGCCCGCGGCCAGCGCGACCAGCGCGCGCGTCACCGCGGCGTCGCCCTCGGCGCGGCGTGCCGCC
>JANWXJ010000079.1 GCA_025055335.1 Acetobacteraceae bacterium | reverse complement strand
CTCGCCGCCATGCGCGGGGCGAAGCGGCGTTCGAGCCGCCAGTGGGACGCCGCCCCCTCGCCCGGCGCGGGCAGCAGCCCGGCCCCGACCGCCGCGAGATAGGCCGCGCCGAGCGCCGTGGTTTCCGCCACCGCCGGCCGGTCCACCGGCAGGCCCGAGAGGTCGGAGAGCGCCTGCATCGTCCAGTCGCTCGCGGCGAGCCCCCCATCCACCCGCAGCACCGCCGAATCGAGCGCCACTCCGTCGGCGCGGATCGCATCCAGCAGGTCGCAGGTCTGGAACGCCACGCTCTCGAGCGCGGCGCGGCACAGCTCCGCCCGGCCGCTGCCGCGCGTGAGGCCGAGGATCGCCCCGCGCGCTGCCGCATCCCACCACGGCGCGCCGAGGCCGACGAAGGCCGGCACCAGGAACACCCTCTCGGCCGGGTCGGCGAGCGGAGCAAGGCGCGTCGCCTCGGCGGCTTCCGCGATGATGCCGAGCCCGTCGCGCAGCCACTGCACCGCCGCACCCGCGACGAACACCGCCCCTTCCAGCGCATAGGTGCGGACGCCGCCGAACTGCCAGGCGATGGTGGAGAGCAGCCGGCTGCGCGAGGCGATCCGCGTGGCCCCCGTGTTCACCAGCAGGAAGGCGCCGGTGCCGAAGGTGCATTTCGCCATGCCGGGCGAGAAGCAGGCCTGGCCGAGGGTGGCCGCCTGCTGGTCCCCCGCCATGCCGCGGATGGCGATGCGGCCGCCGAGCAGCGTGGTGCTGCCGTAGTCGGCCGCGCAGTCCCGCACCTCGGGCAGCAGCGCGGGCGGGATGCGGAAGGCGCGGAGCAGCTCCTCGTCCCAGCGGCCGCGGGCGATGTCGAACAGCATGGTGCGGCTGGCGTTGGTGGCGTCCGTCGCGTGCACCTCGCCGCCCGTGAGATGCCACGCGAGGAAGCAGTCCACCGTGCCGAAGGCGAGCCGCCCGGCCTCGGCGGCGGCGCGCGCGCCCGGCACCTCGTCCAGCAGCCACGCCAGTTTGGTGGCGGAGAAATAGGGGTCCGGCAGCAGCCCGGTGCGCTCGGCGATCAGCGGGCCGAGTCCCTCGGCGAGGAGCCGTTCGCAGGCGGCCGCCGTGCGCCGGTCCTGCCAGCAGATGGCGCGGTGCAGCGGCCGGCCGGTCGTGCGGTCCCACAGCAGCGTCGTCTCGCGCTGGTTGGTGATGCCGATGCCCGCGATCTTCCCCGGCTCCGCGCCCGCGGCGGCGAGCGCGGCGCGCAGGCACGCCACGGCGTGGCCCGCGATGTCCTCCGGCGCGTGCTCGACCCAGCCGGGCGCGGGGAAGTGCTGCGGCAGCGGGATGCGGTGCTCGGCGAGCGGCGCAAGTCCGCCGTCATAGGCGATGGCGCGGGTGGAGGTCGTGCCCTGGTCGAGCGCGAGCAGCATGGATGGCGGTTCCTCCCCGCCGCCGAGCCTGCCCGCTTGCGGCGCGCCGCGCCAGCCGCGACAAGCGGGGGATGGCGACCTGGCTCGACGCCTTCCTGCCCGCCTTCGGCCTGCTCGCGCTCGGGGCGCTGCTGCGCGCGGCGCTGCTGACGGAGGAGGTCGTGTGGGCCGGCATGGAGCGCCTCGTGTTCTGGGTGCTGCTGCCGGCGCTGCTGGTTTCCGCGATCTCCGCCGTGCCGATCCGGGAACTTCCGGTCGGCGGCATGGCGGTGGCGATCTGGGGCGGCATCGGCTTCGGCACGCTGGCGTCGGTGCTGCTCGCGCGCGCCCTCGGCCACGGGCACGCGGCGATGACCTCGGTGCTGCAGGGCGGCATACGCTTCAACACCATGCTGGCCTTCGCGGTCGCCACCGGGCTGTGGGGCGAGCGGGCGCTTGCGCTCGGCGGCGTGTCTGCGGCGCTGATCGTGCCGGCGGTGCAGGTGGTGATCACCATCGCCTTCGTGGCGGGAGGTGGCGGGCGCCTGCGGCCGCTCGCCCTGCTGCGCGGGCTGCTGCTGAACCCGCTGCTGCTCGCGTGCCTTGCCGGCTTCGCGGTGTCGGCCGCCGGCGGGCTGCCGCCCGGGGTCCGGCCGCTGCTCTCGGTGCTGGGGCAGGCGACGGTGGCGATCGGGCTGCTCTGCGTCGGCGCGGCGCTGTCGCCGCGGGTGCTGGTCTCGGGGCTCGGGACGATCGGCGCGACCGGCGTGCTCAAGCTGCTGGCCGTGCCGGGGGCGACGGGGCTGCTGGCTGCCGCGATCGGCCTCGATCCGCTGGCGACGGGGCTCGCCGTGATGTTCATGGCGATGCCGACGGCGACGACGGCCTATGTCCAGGCGCGCGCGATGGGGGGCGATGCGCCCCTGATGGCGGCGCTGATCACCTGGCAGCATCTCGCCGCCGTGCTGACCCTGCCGCTCTGGGCGCTGCTGCTGCAGAGCGGCTGAGGCTGCGGCGCTACGCCCGCTCGATCAGCCCCTTCGCGGCGAGCGCGGCGAGGAACGCAAGGCAGCCCTCGCCGAGTTCCTCCGCCGTCGCGCCCTCCTCGAGCCGGGCCAGCATCTCCCCCTCGGCGGGCGAGAGCGCCATCACGCCGCCCGACCAGCGCAGCACGCTGCCGCCATCGGGCTGCGGCACGGCGTGGTGGTGCTCGGACTCGGCGAGGCGCCAGCGTTCGCCCGGCCGCGGCGTGGGCGCGATCAGGCCGCGGGCGGGCAGAGGCGGAAGCTCGTCCGTCAGCAGGCCGAGCACGAGCAGCGCCGCGTGTTCGGCCGCCTGCGGCCCGGACAGCGCGGCCAGCGCTGGGGCGAGCGCCTCGGCGAGCCGCGCCGGCTCGGTCGCGCGCCAGGTCGGCACCGCGGCGCGCAGCCGCGGTTCCTCCTGCTCCAGCCGGTCGAGGAGGCGGCGCAGCAGCGCCGCGACGCAGGGTTCGAGCAGACCGACGGTGATGTGCAGCGACGGCTCCCCGTCCGGCTGCGCCATCGCCTCGTGCATCACCCCGCGCGGCACATAGAGCGCATCGCCCGGCCGCATCAGCACCTCCCGCTCCGCCCCGACCGGGGCGAAGCGGTTGTCCCACGGCGTGCGCGGCGTCGGGTCCGGGAAGGGCTGCCCCTCCCAGATGCGCCAGCGCTTCTCGCCCGAGACCTGCAGCACCAGCACGTCGTGTCCGTCGAAGTGCCGGCGGAAGCCCTGGGCGCCCGGCGGGGTGAGGTAGATGTTGGACTGCACCGGATGCAGGAACACGCGCTCAAGCCCGCGGCAGAACCGCGCCAGCACGGGGTGGTGCAGGTGGAACTGGCTGAGGACCAGCGTCGCCCCGGCGTCGAAGCGGGCGAACAGCGCGGCGGGCAGGATGCGGCCGTCCTCGCGCGCGAACTCCTCCGGCGGCACGGCGGCGCTGCCCTGCCGCGCGCCGTCGGCCATCGCCACGCGCGGCAGGCGCGCCGCGTCCGAGAGCAGGAAGGCCTCGATGACGGGCAGCGAGAGCAGGCCGGCGTAGCGCGCGGGGTCGCCGTGCCGGATGTGGCGCGTCTCGCGCGCCTCCCGCAGGGCGAAGCCCTCCTCGGCGGACAGGGCGCCGAAGGCGAGGCGCCACGCCCATTCGGCGAGCGATTCGCCGGTGCCGCGCGCCGCCTGCCCGTCCGGCATCAGCGCCAGCCGCGGCCGTAGCCGGGAGAGTCGGAAGGGTCGCGGTCGGTGATCCCGGTGTAGCGGCGGCCGCCGCGGCCGCCACCGGCGGGGTCCGACGGATCGCTGTCGGTGATGCCGGTGCGGCGGAAGCCGCCGCGGCCGCCACCGGGCGGGTCCGACGGATCGCTGTCGGTGATGCCGGTGCCCCGGTAGCCGCCGCGCCCGCCGCCGGCCGGATCCACCGGATCGTTGTCGGTGATGCCGCCGCGGTAGACAGGGCCGCCCGCCGGCACGCAGGCGGCGAGCGCCGCCGCAGCCGGCACCACCGCGAGCTTCAGCACGGTCAGTCGCCGACCCAGCCGTGGCGCGCCGCCGGCCGGCTTGTTGTTCGCCTCGCTCTCGTCCTGCTGCGACATGGCCTGTTCCTCCGCGGGCGCTCGGCGCGGCAGGCCGTGCCGCGTCTTGTCCCGCACTCATCAGCGCATGGAATGCCGAGGCCGCGCAAGACGCTCTCGCGTCACTCCGGCGGCGGCGCGGGCAGCAGCACGATGGACACGTTCCGCCCCGGGCGGTTCGGGGTGTCGGTGGCGAATCGGGGGCTGCGCGCCTCGGCGCGGATGCGCTCCGGCGCGATGCCGTGGCGGAGGGAGAGCGCCTCGGCCACCGCGGCGGCGCGGCGGGCGGCAAGGCGGGTGGCGGTCTGCGCGCCGCCCTCGCGGTCGGCGTGGCCGAGCACGCAGATGTTGCGCTCCGGCGCGGCTTGCGCACGCTCGGCCGCCGCCGCGATCGGGCTCGCCGCGGCCGGGCCCAGGCGGTCGCTGCCACGCGCGAAGGGGATGTCGAACACGTCGTCCTCGAGCTGCTCGGCGCCGACGCAGGAGAAGCCGCGCGGCTGGGCCGCCGCCGGCGCCGCCGCCAGCAGCAGCGCAAATGCGAGACACCGCGCGAGCGGACGGGTCGGGGCCGGCCGGCATCTCGCCGCCCCGGCGCCGCGGCGCAGGGCCCGGGCGGGGGGCGCGGGCAGGG
>JANWXJ010000076.1 GCA_025055335.1 Acetobacteraceae bacterium | reverse complement strand
GCGGCAGGTCGAAGTCGTAGTCGGCGGCGGAGAGCGGGCGGGGATCCATGGGCTGGCGGCGGGTAGCGGGTCGTGCGTCGGTGCGCAAGCAGCGCGGGCGGAGGCGGTGCCGCGCAGCCCCCTTCCCTGCCGCCCGGCGCGTCAGCCCCCGGCCGCGCGGATCGCCGCGTTCATCGCCCGCACCCCGGCCGCAGGCCCCTCCGGATGGCTCCACACCGCCCCCACCACGGCGAGGAAATCCGCCCCCGCCTGCACGAGCGGGGCGCAGTTCTCCGGCGTGATGCCGCCGATCGCCACGCAGGGGATCTCCATCAGCTCGGACCACCAGCGGAGCAGCCCGGGATGGGCGCGGGAGGGGGCCTCTTTCGTCGCGGTCGGGAAGAAGGCGCCGAAGGCCACGTAATCGGCGCCGATCTCGCCCGCCTCCATCGCCAGGTGGCGCGAGGCATGGCAGGTGATGCCGAGGATCCGCCCCTCGAGCAGGCGGCGGGCGGCCGCATGGTCCCCGTCCTGCTGGCCGAGATGCGCGCCGTCGCAGCCGAGCCGGGCGGCGAGCGCCGCATCGTCGTTCAGCAGGAAGGCCACCCCGCGCGACTGCGCGACCGGCATCAGGACCTCCGCCGCCCGGGCGACGGTGTCCTGCGGCGCGCCCTTGAGGCGGAGCTGCACGCAGGCGACATCGCCCGCATCCAGGGCGGCGGCGAGGCTGTCGCGGAACGCCTCGGGCGCCAGGGCGGGGGGCGTGACGAGATAGAGCCGGCAGGACATGGGCGGGATGTAGCGCGCCCGCGCCCCCCTGCCGAGGCCGGCCGGGCGGGACGCCCTTGCCCTGCGCCGCGCGGCGTGATGCAAGCCCGCCATGCAGCACGACCGCATCCTGATCCTCGACTTCGGCAGCCAGGTGACGCAGCTGATCGCCCGGCGCCTGCGCGAATCCGGCGTCTATTGCGAGATCTGGCCGTTCTCCCACGCGCCGGAGGAGCGCATCCGGGCCTTCGCGCCGAAGGGGATCATCCTCTCGGGCGGCCCGGCCAGCGTGACGGAGGGCGAGAGCCCCCGCGCGCCGGAGGCGGTGTTCCGCATGGGGCTGCCGGTGCTCGGCATCTGCTACGGCCAGCAGACCATGGCGGCGCAGCTCGGCGGCGAGGTGCAGCGATCGGACCACCGCGAGTTCGGCCGCGCCTTCGTCGAGGTGCGAGAGGATTCGGCGCTGTTCCAGGGGGTGTGGGCGAAGGGCGCGCGCGAGCAGGTGTGGATGAGCCACGGCGACCGCGTGACGAAGCTGCCGCCCGGCTTCCGCGTGGTGGCGGTGAGCGAGGGCGCGCCGATGGCCGCCATCGCCGACGAGGCGCGGCGCTTCTATGGCGTGCAGTTCCACCCCGAGGTGGTGCACACCCTGCACGGCGCGGCGCTGCTGAGGAACTTCACCCACGCCGTGTGCGGCTGCCGCGGCGACTGGACCATGGCCTCCTACCGCGCCGGGGCGATCGAGCGGATCCGCGCCCAGGTGGGCGCGGGGCGCGTCGTGTGCGGGCTGTCGGGGGGCGTGGATTCCGCCGTCGCGGCGGCGCTGATCCACGAGGCGGTGGGCGACCAGCTGACCTGCATCTACGTGGACCACGGGCTGATGCGCGCGGGCGAGAGCGAGCAGGTGGTGCGCACCTTCCGCGACCGCTTCAACATCCGGCTCGTGCACCGCGACGCCTCCGACCTGTTCCTGGGTGCGCTGCGCGGCGTGACGGACCCGGAGGCCAAGCGCAAGACGATCGGCTGCCTGTTCGTCGAGGTGTTCGAGGAGGAGCAGGCGAAGCTCGGCGGCGCGGAGTTCCTGGCGCAGGGGACGCTCTATCCCGACGTGATCGAGAGCGTCTCCGCCACCGGCGGGCCGAGCGTGACCATCAAGTCCCACCACAATGTCGGCGGGCTGCCGGAAGGCATGCGCATGCGGTTGGTGGAGCCGCTGCGCGAGCTGTTCAAGGACGAGGTTCGGGCGCTCGGGCGGGAACTCGGCCTGCCCGAGGAGATCGTCGGGCGGCACCCCTTCCCGGGGCCCGGGCTTGCCATCCGCATCCCGGGCGAGGTGACGCGCGAGAAGGCCGATCTGCTGCGCAAGGTGGACGCGATCTTCCTCGAGGAGATCCGGCGCGCCGGGCTGTACGACGCGATCTGGCAGGCCTTCGCCGTATTGCTGCCGGTGCGCACCGTCGGCGTGATGGGCGACGGCCGCACCTACGACCACGCCTGCGCGCTGCGCGCCGTGACGAGCACCGACGGCATGACGGCGGATGTGTATCCGTTCGACGTGCACTTCCTGACCGGGGTGGCGAACCGCATCGTCAACGAGGTGCGCGGCGTAAACCGCGTGACCTACGACATCACCTCGAAGCCGCCCGGCACGATCGAGTGGGAGTGAGCGGGCCGGCGCGTCAGGCGGGCGCGGCGTCGAGCAGATGCGCCGCGGCGGTCACGCTGTCGTGCCACCGCTCGGCGCGCAGCCGGGCGGCGAGGTGCAGCGGCGCGGCGCCGCCTGCCAGCAGCGCCTCGGACAAAGGCCCCTCCTTGGCGCGGAAGCAGACGGATTTGAGCCGCGCGCCGCCCTCGCCCTCGAGGAAGGCGCGGATGGTGCCGCCCTCCTTCCCCACACGTTCGGCCTTCACCACCCGCATGCGCGGCAGGGCGAACACCGGCTCCTCGTTGCCCGGACCGAAGGGCGCCAGCGCCGCCACCCGGTCGGCGAACTCCGCCGTCGCGCCGGCCGCGGGCAGCACGCCCTCCACCATCAGGTCGGCCGCCGAGGGCAGCAGCGCGGCATGGGCGAGGCGCTCGTTCAGGAAGCGGTGCACCGCCTCGGCGCGCGCGGCGTCGAAGGAGAAGCCCGCCGCCATCGGATGGCCGCCGCCGGTCTTGAGCAGCCCCGCCTGCCGCGCCGCGATCACCGCCGCGCCGAGATCCACCCCGGGCACCGACCGCCCCGATCCCTTGGCGATGCCCTCCTCCACCCCCGCCACGCAGGCGGGGCGGTTGAAGCGCTCCTTCACCCGGCCGGCGACGATGCCGACCACACCCGGGTGCCACCGCTCGCCGCAGAGCAGCAGCACGGCGTGGCCGTCGGCGGCCTGGCGCTCGGCGGCGTCGAAGGCGGCGGCGAGCACATCGGCCTCCACCTCCTGGCGGCGGCGGTTCACCTCGTCGAGCCTCTCGGCCATCGCGCGGGCCTCGACCGGATCGCGCTCGAGCAGCAGCCGGAGGCCGAGATCGGCGCGGTCCACCCGGCCGGCGGCGTTGATCCGGGGGCCGAGCACATGGCCGAGGATGTGGGCCGTCGGCGGCTCCTTCTGCTGCGTGAGGTCGAGCAGCGCGGCGATGCCGGGGCGCGACCGGCGCGCCACCACCTTGAGCCCCTGCGCGACGAGGGCGCGGTTCACGCCCGTCAGCGGCATCACGTCGCAGACGGTGGCAAGCGCCACGAGGTCGAGCAGGCAGAGCAGATCCGGCTCCTCCCGCGCGGCGAACCAGCCGGAGCGGCGCAGGCTGCGCACGGTGGCCACGGCGGCGAGGAACGCGACGGCGGCCGCGCACAGCCCGTGCAGGCCCGAGCGGTCCTCGAGCCGGTTCGGGTTCACCGCCGCCAGCACGGGCGGAGGCGGGCCCTCCGACTTGTGGTGGTCGAGGATCACCACATCCGCCCGCCCGCGCGCGGCGGCCAGCGCCTCATGCGCCGCGATGCCGCAATCCACGCAGACGATCAGCGTCGCCCCCGCCTCGCACAGCGCCGAGATCGCCGGCGCGTTCGGCCCGTAGCCCTCGCGCAGCCGATCGGGCACATAGGGCGTTACGGTGCAGCCGAGCCCGCGCAGGAACTCGGCCATCAGGGCGCCGGAGCAGGCGCCGTCCACGTCGTAGTCGCCGAACACCGCGACACGCTCGCCCCGCATCACGGCCGAGGCGAGGCGGTCGGCGGCGGTGTCCATCTCGAGCAGAGCCGAGGGATCGGGCAGCGCCACGCGCAGCCGCGGGTCGAGGAACTGCGGCGCCTCCTCCGGCGCCACGCCGCGCGCGGCGAGCAGCCGCCCGATCAGTTCCGGCGCGGCGATCCGCTGCGCCACCGCCGCCGCCAGCCGCGCATCCGCGCCCCGCCACACCCAGCGCCGGCCCGTCAGCGAGCGTTCGACGCCGAGCACGGTCTCAGCCACGGAAGGCGCTCGGCTTGCGGTCCCAGTGGTGGTGCGCCTCGACGTAGCGCACCGTGCCGGTCTTGCTCCGCATCACGATGGAGTGCGTGACGGCGCCCTGCGCATTCCGCCGCACCCCCTGCAGCATCGGCCCGGTGGTGACGCCGGTGGCGGCGAACATCACCTCGCCCTTCGCCATCTCGGCGGTGGAGTACTTGCGGTTCGGGTCGGTGATGCCCATGGCGGCGGCGCGGGCGCGCTGGGCGTCGTCCTCGAGGATCAGCCGCCCCTGGATCTGCCCGCCGATGCAGCGCATCGCCGCCGCCGCCAGCACGCCCTCGGGCGCGCCGCCCCAGCCCATGTAGATGTCCACCCCCGCCTGCGGCTGGCTGCAGGCGATCACGCCCGCCACGTCGCCGTCGCCGATCAGCATGATGCGCGCGCCGGCGGCGCGGCAGGCCTTGATCAGCTCCTTGTGGCGGTCGCGGTCGAGGATGCACACCACGAGGTCGCTCACGTCGCATTTCTTCGCCCGCGCCAGTTCGCACAGGTTGCGCTCCGGCGTCTCGTCGAGATCGACGATCCCCTCCGGCAGTCCGGGGCCGACCGCGATCTTGTCCATGTACACGTCCGGCGCATGCAGGAAGGACCCGCGCTCGCCGAGCGCGATCACGGAGATCGCGTTCGGACCGCCCTTGGCGGTGATCGAGGTGCCCTCGAGCGGATCCACCGCGATGTCCACCTCGGGGCCGCCACCCGCCTTTGCGTACAGCCCGACGCGCTCGCCGATGTAGAGCATCGGCGCCTCGTCCATCTCCCCCTCGCCGATCACGACGGTGCCGGCGATCGCCACCGTGTCGAAGGCGCGGCGCATCGCGTCCACCGCCGCCTTGTCGGCGGCGTTCTTGTCGCCGCGGCCGATCCAGGCGGCGGCGGCGATGGCGGCGGCCTCCGTCACGCGCACGAGCTCGAGGGCGAGGTTGCGGTCGACCGGTGTCACGTCCGTCATCGGGTTCGGCCCCTCACAGCGTCTCGATCCGGATCAGCGCGGGCGGTTCCACCACCGTCTCCAGCGCGGCGATGCGCTCGAGCGCCACGCGCATCGCGCTTTCCTTCGTCTCGTGAGTCGTCAGCACCACCGGCACCGCCTCGCCGGGCGCGCGGCCGCGCTGGATCATGGTCTCGAGGCTGATGCCGTGGTCGCGCAGGATGGAGGTGACGTCGGCGATCACGCCCGGCCGGTCGAGCACCATCAGCCGCAGGTAGTAGCAGCCCTCATGCGCCGTCATCGGCACCGAGGGCACCGGAGCGAGGTCGGCCGAGGCCGCGCCCCACACCGGCGTGATCCGCCCGCGCGCGAGGTCGATCAGGTCGGCCACCACGGCGGACGCCGTCGGCCCCGCGCCCGCGCCGCGGCCTTCCAGCATCACGCGCCCGACCGCATCGCCTTCGGCGACCACGGCGTTGAACACGCCTTCCACGCGCGCGATCGGATGGGCGAGCGGCACCATGCAGGGGTGCACGCGGGTCTCGATCCCGCCGTCCTTCCGCCGCGCGATGCCGAGCAGCTTGATACGGTAGCCGAGCTCCTCCGCGAGCCGGATGTCGAGCGCGGAGACCGCGCGTATCCCCTCGATGTGCACCGCATCGAAGGCCACCGGCCTGCCGAAGGCGATGGCGGCCAGGATGGCGAGCTTGTGCGCGGCATCCACCCCGTCCACGTCGGTCGAGGGGTCGGCCTCGGCGTAGCCGAGCCGCTGCGCCTCGTGCAGGGCTTCCGCGAACTCGCGCCCGCGCTCGCGCATCATCGTCAGGATGAAGTTGCAGGTGCCGTTCAGGATGCCCATCACGCGGCCGATGCGGTTGGCCGCCAGCCCCTCTCGCACCGCCTTGATGGCCGGGATGCCGCCGGCCACCGCCGCCTCGAACAGCAGCGCCGCCCCCCGCTGCTCGGCCAGCCTCGAGAGCGCCGCGCCATGCACCGCAAGCAGCGCCTTGTTGGCGGTGACGAGAGGCTTGCCGCGCGACAGCGCGGCCTCCGCCAGCGCGCGCGCCGTGCCCTCGGCGCCGCCGATGCACTCCACCACCACGTCCACGCCCGCATCCTCGGCGAGCGACACCGCGTCCTCGTACCAGCGCAGGCCGGAGAGCGGCACGCCGCGATCCCGCCCGCGGTCGCGCGCCGAGACCGCCACCACCGCGATCGGCCGCCCGGCGCGGGCGGCGATGATGTCGGCGTTCTGCCGCAGCAGCGACAGGACGCCGGCGCCCACCGTGCCGAGCCCGGCGACGCCGACGGCAAGCGCGCGCGTCATGCCGCGTCCACCTCCGCGCCCTCGGCCACAGGCGCGGCGTTGTCGCCGGCGAGGAAGCCGCGGATGCCGCGCAAGGCCTGGCGGATGCGCTGCGTGTTCTCGACCAGCGCGATGCGCACATGCCCATCGCCCATCTCCCCGAAGCCGATGCCGGGCGAGACGGCGACCTTCGCCTTCGCCAGCAGCAGCTTGGCGAAGGCGACCGAGCCCATCTCGCGGAACCGCTCCGGGATCGGCGCCCAGACGAACATCGAGCCTTCCGGCGCGGGCACCTCCCACCCGGCCTGGCGCAGGCCCTTCACCAGCACGTCGCGGCGTTCGCGGTAGAGGTCGCGCATCTTCCGCACGCAGTCCTGCGGCCCGTTCAGCGCGGCGGCCGCGGCCACCTGGATCGGCGTGAAGGCCCCATAGTCGAGGTAGGACTTGACGCGCGCCAGCGCCGCGATCAGGCGGGGGTTGCCGGCGGCGAAGCCCATCCGCCAGCCGGGCATGTTGTAGGTCTTGGAAAGCGAGGTGAACTCGATCGCCACCTCCTTCGCGCCCGGGACCTGCAGGATCGAGGGCGGCGGCGTGTCGCCGAAATAGATCTCGGCGTAGGCGAGATCCGACAGCACGAAGATCCCGTGCTTCCGCGCGAAGGCCACGACCTCCTTGTAGAACTCGAGGCCGGCGAGCAGCGCCGTCGGGTTCGAGGGGAAGTTCACGATCAGCGCCGTCGGCTTCGGCACCGAATGGCGCACGGCGCGATCGAGCGCGCGCAGCATCTCCTCGTCCGGCGTGTGCGGAATGGAGCGCACGGCCGCACCCGCGATGATGAAGCCGAACTGGTGGATCGGGTAGGACGGGTTCGGCACCAGGATGGTGTCGCCCGGGCTCGTGATCGCCTGGGCGAGGTTGGCGAGCCCCTCCTTGGAGCCGAGCGTCGCCACCACTTCCGTCTCGGGGTCGAGCTTCACGCCGAAGCGGCGATCGTAGTAGCCGGCCAGCGCGCGCCTGAGCCCCGGGATGCCCTTCGACATCGAGTAGCGGTGGCTGCGCGGGTCCTGCACCGCCTCGATCAGCTTGGCCACGATATGCGGCGGCGTCGGGCTGTCGGGGTTGCCCATGCCGAGGTCCACGATGTCCTCGCCGGCTGCGCGCGCCTTGGCCTTCGCGCTGTTCACCTCGGCGAAGACGTAGGGGGGCAGGCGGCGGATCCGGTGGAAGTCCTCGGGCATCGGCGATTCGTCCAGGCGAGGGGTCGGGCGGCGGGGTATACAACGCCCGCTCAGGGCCGGCGAGGCGCGAGAAGATCGGGGCGCGGCGGCGGCGGCGGGGCGGCGTCGTCCGGCAGGGCGGGTGCGGCCTGCGGCGGGCCGGCGGGGCGCGGGGCTTCGGGCGGCGCGGCC
>JANWXJ010000048.1 GCA_025055335.1 Acetobacteraceae bacterium | reverse complement strand
GCGGCAGGCGCCTGTCCGGGCAGCAGCGCCTGGACGAGATCCCGCCGCTCCGGGCGGCGGAACCGCGCCGCCTCGGCCTCGTAGCGCGCGACCACCGCCGCCTCCGGCACCTCGATCCCGCCGGAAAGCGCCGCCGGCGTCAGGATCGCCGCCACCACTTCGCGGATCTCGGGGGTGGAGAAGCGGCCAGGGTTGTTCTCGTGGAAGCGGCGGAGCGCCTCCTCCGCCGGCTCCGGCGGGGCGGGGGCGGCGGCGAAGGGCAGGGAGACGAGATCGAGCACGCGCCGCTCCGTCTCGAAGGCGTAGATCGGGCGCAGCATGGCGTCCGGCACCGTCACGCCGGCGCGCACGCTGCCGAGCATCTGCCGCCTCCGGATGTCGGCGGCGACCAGCGCGATCAGCCCCTGTTCGGTCGTGTCGTTGGCGCGCATCAGGCGCAGCAGCGCCTCGCGGTCCACCGCCCCGCCGGGGCCGCGCAGCCCGGGGATGGAGAGGATCTCCGCGCGCACGAGATCGGCCGGCGCGGCAAGGCCGAGGCGCGCGGCCTCGATCGCCACCGCCCGCGCGAGGATCTGCCGCTCGAGCACGCCGGCCGCCACCGCCTCTCGCAGCGCGCCTTCCACGGGGACGCGCCCGCCGAGGCGCGCCTGGAGCTGCTGCACCTCGCGGTTCACCGCCGCCTGGATCTCGGCCGCCTCGATCGGCTCGCCGCCGACGCGCGCCACCGCCGTATCCCGCCCGAGGTTGCGGATGATGTCCTCGATCCCCCAGACCGCGAAGGCCAGGATGAGCAGGACGAAGAGCAGCTTCGCCGCCCAGGTCCCGGCGAACTTGCGCATGCCGATGATCATGGCCGCCCCGGTAGCCGAAAACCCCGCCCCGGGGTAGGGGAGAGGGGGAAGGACGGAGGGCAGCATGGCGAGGGCGCTGCGGCCGGTGATCGCCGGCAACTGGAAGATGCACGGCACGCTCGCCTCTGCCCGGGCGCTCGCCGCCGCCGTGCGCGCCGGGGCGGAGGCCGCCGAAACCCGGGCGGAGGTGGTGGTCTGCCCGCCGCATCCGCATCTGTCGGCCGTGGCCGAGGTGCTCTCGGGCGGCCCGGTCGCGCTCGGCGCGCAGGACTGCCACGCGCTGCCCGCGGGCGCCCATACCGGCGACGTCTCGGCCGCCATGCTCGCCGATTGCGGCTGCCGCCACGTGATCCTCGGCCATTCCGAACGCCGCGCCGAACACCACGAGACCGACGGCATCGTGCGCGGCAAGGCGCTGGCCGCGCTGGAGGCGGGGCTGACGCCGATCCTCTGCGTCGGGGAAACCGCGGCCGAGCGCGCCGCCGGCCTCGCCGAGGAGGTGGTGGTGGTGCAGCTCGCGGGCAGCCTGCCCGAGCGCTTCTGCGCAGACGGCGGCATCCTGGCCTATGAGCCGGTGTGGGCGATCGGCTCCGGCCGCACCCCCACCGAGGCCGAGATCGCCGCCATGCACGCGGCGATCCGCCGCGCGCTCGAGGCCCGCTTCGGCGAGGCGGGCAAGGCCACGCGCATCCTCTACGGCGGCAGCGTGAAGCCGGGGAACGCCGCCGCCATCCTGCGCCTGCCGGAGGTGAACGGCGCGCTGGTGGGCGGGGCGAGCCTGGAGGCCGAGGCGTTCCTCGCCATCCTGCGGGCGGCGCCCTAGCGGCCGGCCGACGCGCGCCCCGCTCACGCCGCCGCCAGCACCCGCGCCAGCGCCGCGCCGGCGACCGTCGCCGGATCCCCCATGTCGAGCGCGACGTCGTAGTGGTGCCGTCCGGCCGCGTCGAACACGAAGCGCGCGCCCCATTCGGCGGCAAGCGCGAAGCACTGGCGGCGGAACTCCGGCGTCTCCCGCTCCGCCACCCCGACCACCACCGGGCAGGACGGCCGGCCGAGGATCGGCGAGAGTGCTGCGGCCTCCGCCTCGGTCAGCCGCAGCAGCGCGTTGCGGTAGGACAGCCGCACCGGCTCGAGGTCATAGAGGCCGGAGAGGAGATAGGCGCCCTTGAGCAGGTTCCGCGGCAGGCCGGCCGCCTCCTGCCAGTCGTCCCGCGCGACCATCGCCGCCATATGCGCGCCCGAGGAATGGCCGCCGATCGTGATCCGCTCCGGATCGCCGCCATGCGCGGCGACGTTGCGGTAGAGCCAGGCGACCGCCTGCCGCGCCTGGCGTACCATTTCGGAAAGCCGCACCTCGGTGGCGAGGTCGAAGCCGACGGCGGCGAACACCGAGCCCTGCGCCACCACGCCCTCGGCGTGCCAGGCGGCCTCCTCGCGAGAGAGCGCCCGCCACGCGCCGCCATGCAGGAACACATGCACCGGCGCCGGCAGGCGGGCGGGCAGGTAGAGATCCACCGCCTGCCGCGCGCCCGGCCCGTAGGCGAGCGGCCCGACCGTCTTCAGCCGCGCCCGGGCGGCCGCGCTGCGGCGGCCGTATTCCGCGATCCACTCCGCCACCTCCGGCACATGGCGCTGGTTGTCGTAGGCGGAATCGAGCTCCGCCCGGGTCATGCCGCGATAGACGATGGGCTCCATGCCCGGCACTTGACCGCGCGCGCGCCCTGCCGTCCATCCCCGCGCCGGAGAGGGAGGCGTGGATGGCACTCGACCCCGCGGAGATCGGCCGGCGGCTGCGCGCGCACCGCATCGGCGCGGGGCTCAGGCCCGAGGAGGTGGCCGCCCGCCTCGGGATCAGCCGCGCCGCGCTCTACAACTACGAGAAGGAGGGGGTTACCCGGCTCGACCTCGTGGAGGGCATCGCCGGGGTGCTCGGCGTCTCGGTCGGCAACCTGCTCGGCATCGGCACCGAGCACCACGGCGAGGCGGCGGTGTTCTTCGAGCGGCTGTTCCAGCTCGAGGCCGAGGCCTCGCGCATCCTCGCCTATTTCGAGCCGAGCTCGCATCTGCTCGCCAGCCCCGCCTATGCCGGGCGGCTCGCGCTGATGCTGCGCGAGAGCCTCGAAGGCGATGCGGAGGGGCTCGCCGCCGCCGAGCGCACGCTCTCGGCGCTGGCCAAGCGGCGCGCCCAGGCCGGGGCGTCGCGGCGGGACGTGATCTCGATCGTCTCTCTGCCCGGGCTTGCCGCCATGCTGCGCGAAGGGCTGGTCGGGCGCGAGGGGCTGCCGCCCGAGGCGCTCGCCGAACGCCGCGCCTTCGCGGCCGAGGAGGTGGCGCATCTCGCCCGGCTCTGCGCCGATCCGCCGCTCGGGGTGGCGATCGGCGTGCTGGAGCGCGCCCCGCCCAGCCAGACCTTCCAGATCCTGTCCGGGCCGAAGGGCACGGTGGCGGCGGCAAGCCCCTTCCGCCTCGGCCACCGGCCGAACGTGACGCTCGGGGTGGCGACCATCACCGCCGATCCGGCGGCGGTCGCGCTCTACGAACGGCTCGCCGAGCGGCTGTGGGCGGCCTCCCTCAAAGGAGAGGCGGCGGCGCGGCGGCTGCGGGCGCTGCTCGGCTGAGGCGCGGCGGGGCGCCCCGCCCCGGGGCCGCAGCGGGCTTGCGGCCAGGGGCGGGCACCTCATCTCGGCGGGCGAGAACAACGCCGGGACCAGCCCATGCCTTGCCCCCTGCCGCGCCTTGCCGCGGCCTTCGCCCTCGCTCTTCCGCTCGCCGCCCCCGCCGCGGCGCAGCCCTGGCCGCAGGGCGCGCGGCTCGAGTTCGAGCTCGGCGGCGCCTGGACGCTGAACAACGACGTGCGCATCCCGAACCCGGGCGGCACCCGTTTCGACCTGCAGGGCCTGACGGGCGAGGGGCCCGACCTCTTCGGCCGCGCGACGCTCGACTACGATTGGGGCCGCCACGGGCTGCGCGGCAGCTACCAGCCGCTGCGGACGGGCGGTACGGGCACGCTGCCCGGGCCCACGCTGTTCGCCGGAAGCAGCTTCGCCGGCGGCGTGCCGACGGAGGGCCGCTACCGCTTCGACACCTGGCGCCTGACCTACCGCTACACCCTGTGGGAGGGGGAGAGTTTCCGCCTGCGGCTTGGCGTCACCGCGCTCGTGCGGGATGCGCTGGTCGAACTCCGCCAGGGCGCGACCCGCGCGCGGGATACGGATCTCGGCTTCGTTCCGCTGCTGCACGCCGCCGCCGAATGGCGGCTCGCACCGCGCTGGACGCTGCTTGCCGAGGCGGATGCGCTTGCCGCCCCGCAGGGCCAGGCGATCGATCTTGCGCTGCGCGCCGCCTACGACCTGTCGGACCGCTGGCAGATGACGGGGGGCCTCAGGATGCTCGAAGGCGGGGCGGACAACGGCAGCGTCTATTCCTTCGGCTGGTTCCTGGGCGGCACGGCCGGGGTGGCGGCGCGGTTCTGAGGCAGAGCGGACGGTTCGCGCCCCCCTCCGCCGGGGCGGCGGAGGCGGGGCCGGCCGGGCCGGAGATGCCGGGGCCGCCGCGCGCCGATTTCGCTTGACTTTGAGGCGAGCGATCCACGATCCTGGACTAGTCCAGTAACGTGGACGTCCGCATGCTCGACGCCACCCACCAGCTTCCCGCCGCCCCGCGCGTCGCCACCCACCAGGCGCGGGTGCTGGAAAGCCGCCCCGTCGGCGCGCGCTACCACCTGATCCTGGCCGAGGCGCCGCTTTTGTCCGAAACCGTCCGGCCCGGCCAGTTCTGCCATCTGCTCTGCCCGGGCGTGTTCCTCCGCCGGCCGATGAGCGTCTGGCGCGCCGGGCCGGGTGAACCCCTCGGCTTCCTCTTCCGCGTGGCGGGGCAGGGGACGGCGGCGCTCGCCGCGCTCACGCCCGGGGATAGGCTGGATGCGATGGGCCCGCTCGGCCGGCCCTTCACCCTGCGCCCCGAATGGCGGCGGGTGCTGGTGCTGGCGCGCGGCGTCGGGCTCGCCACCCTCTCGCTGCTGGCCCGGCGCGCCGCGGCGAAGGGCATCGCGGTCGAGGCGGTGCTGTCCGCCCGCGAACCGGCCGACCTGATGGAGGCGGAGTTCACCGGCGGGGCGGCGATGGCGGTCCATCGCGTCTTCGATTCCGACGGCTCCTCCGCGCCCGAGGCGGTGGAGGGCCGGATCGCCGGGTCTGCGCCCGACGCGGTCTTCACCTGCGGCTCGGACCGGCTGCTGCGGCTCGCGCAGCGCTTCGCCGCCGCCCGCGGGATCCCGGGCGAGGCGGCCATCGAGAGCCGCATGGGCTGCGGGCTTGGCCTGTGCTTCGCCTGCGTCCGCCCGATCCGCACCATGGAGGGGGTGAAGGACCTCCGCGTCTGCCGCGAGGGCCCGGTGTTCGACCTGCAGGCGGTGGAGCGCTGGGCATGACCGAGCTCTCGGTCCGCATCGGGCGGCTTTCGCTCGCCAACCCGGTCATGCCCGCCTCCGGCACCTTCGGGCCGGAACTGGCCGAGGTGTTCGACCTCGACCTCCTCGGCGCGCTGGTGACGAAATCCGTCACCCCCGCACCCCGCGCCGGCAACCCGACCCCGCGCGTGGCGGAAACCGGGCAGGGGCTGCTCAACTCCATCGGCATCCCGGGCAAGGGCATCCCGGCCTGGATCGCGGCCGATCTGCCGCTGTGGCGGCGCTTCGCGGCACCGCTCGTCGTCAGCGTCTCGGCCCCCACCGCCGAGGCCTTCGGCGAGGCCGCCCGCGCCCTCACCCGGCCGGGCGTGGCGGCGCTCGAGGCCAACATCTCCTGCCCGAACCTCGAGGAGGACGGCCGTGCCTTCGCCGCCGCACCCGGCCCCGCCGCCGCCGCGGTGGCGGCGATGGTCCGCGCGACCCATCTGCCGGTCTGGGCCAAGCTGTCGCCGCAGACGGGGGATCTCGTCGGCGTCGCCCGCGCCTGCGAGGAGGCGGGGGCGGAGGCGCTCGTCGTCGCCAACACCATCCTCGGGCTGGCGATCGACATCGAGGCGGCGCGGCCCGCGCTCGGCGCCGGCATGGGCGGCTATTCCGGCCCGGGCTTCAAGCCGATCGCACTCCGCATGGTGTGGCAATGCGCCCAGGCCGTGCATGTGCCGATCATCGGCTGCGGCGGCATCTCGCGGCCCGAGGATGCGGTGGAGTTCCTGATGGCCGGCGCCTCGGCCGTGCAGGTCGGCACCGCCACCTTCCGGGAGCCCGACGCGATGCCGCGCATCATCGCGGGGCTTGCGGCGTTCTGCGCCCGGAAGGGCATCGCGCGGGTTGCCGACCTGACGGGCATGGCGCTGCCGAAGCGCGGCCGCGCGAAGGGGCCGGCCGGCGAGGGGCGCGATACGGCGGCGCAAGGCGCCCTCGGCCCCGGCGCGGGCGGCCCGCACACCCGCCCCGCCG
>JANWXJ010000017.1 GCA_025055335.1 Acetobacteraceae bacterium | reverse complement strand
CCCGGCGCGGCAGGCGGCATCGCCCGAGGTTGCCCCGCGGCCGCGGAACCCGCATCCTGCCCCCATGCGCCGACGCGATCTCCTGGCCTCCGGCCTCGTCCTCCCGCTCGCCACGCTCCCGGGCGTGCCGCGCGCCGCGGTGCCCCCGCCCGGCGAGACGATCCGCACCCACGCTCTCTCCCTTCTCGACCGGCCCGCCCTGCCGCGGGATTTCAGCCATTTCCCCTGGGTGAACCCGAATGCGCCGAAGGGCGGCGAGATCGTGCTGACCGCCATCGGCTCCTTCGATTCCTTCAACCCCTTCATCCTGCGCGGCACCTCTGCCGTCGGGGTCGGGCTGATCTACGATCCGCTGATCGCCTCCCACGCCGACGAGCCCTCGACCGAATACGGCCACCTCGCCCACACGATCGAGATCGCGGGCGATCGCCGCTCGGTCGCCTTCGAACTCAGGGAGGAGGCGCGCTGGCACGACGGCCGCCCCGTCACGGCCGAGGACGTGGTCTGGACCTTCGACACGCTGCGCAGCCAGGGCCGGCCCTTCTACCGCGCCTACTGGGCCGACGTGGCGGAGGCGGTGGCGGAAGGGCCGCGGCGCGTGCTGTTCCGCTTCCGCACCAACGAGAACCGGGAACTCGCGCAGATCCTCGGGCAGATCAGCGTGCTGCCGAAGCACTGGTGGGAGGGGCGGGACTTCACCCGCCCGCTGATCGAACCCCCGCTCGGCTCCGGCCCCTACCGCATCGCCCGCTTCGAGCAGAACCGCACGGTGGTGTACGAGCGCGTGCCGGACTACTGGGCGCGCAACCTCGGCACCCGCCGCGGCCTCTACAACTTCGACCGCTACCGCTACGAGTATTTCCGCGACACCTCGGTGGCCTTCGAGGCGTTCCGCGCCGGGCAGATCGACTGGCGCACCGAGAACATCGCCCGCGACTGGGCGATGGGCTACGACTTCCCGGCCGTCCGCCGCGGCCTCGTGCGGCGGGAAGAGATCCGCCACGAGCTGCCGACCGGCATGCAGGCCTTCGTGGTCAACCTCCGCCGCCCGCTGTTCCAGGACAGGCGCGTGCGCCGCGCGCTGATCGAGGTGTTCGACTTCGAGTGGATGAACGCCAACCTGTTCTTCGGCTCCTACGCGCGCACCACCTCCTTCTTCTCGAACTCCGACTTCGCCGCGACCGGCCTGCCGCAGGGCGAGGAGCTCGCCATCCTCGAGCGCTTCCGCGGCCGCATCCCGGATTCGGTCTTCACCGAGGAATACCGCCTGCCGGTCACCGACGGGTCGGGCACCAACCGCGAGGGCCAGCGCCGCGCCCTCGAGCTTCTGCGCGAGGCGGGCTGGACGGTGCGCAACCGCCGCCTCGTCAACGCCCAGGGCCAGCCCTTCTCCTTCGAGATCCTGCTGAACGGCCCATCCTTCGAGCGGGTGGCGCTGCCCTATGTGCAGTGGCTGCAGCGGATCGGCATCGAGGCGCGGGTGCGCACGGTGGACCCCGCGCAGTACCAGGTGCGCATGGATTCCTTCGACTACGACATGACGGTGGACGTCATCCCGCAGTCCCTCTCGCCCGGGAACGAGCAGCGGGACTTCTTCACCTGCGAGAAGGCGCGCCAGAACGGCAGCCAGAACATCGCCGGCTTCTGCGACCCCGTGCTGGACGAGCTGGTCGAGATGGTGATCAACGCGCCGGACCACGCGTCGCTGGTGGCGCGCACCCGCGCCCTCGACCGGGTGCTGCTGCACCACGATTTCGTCATTCCGCAATGGCACAGCCGCAGCTTCCGCATCGCCTGGTGGGACAAGTTCGGCCGGCCGCCGCGGCCGCCGCGCTTCGCGATCGGCCTCGAGGGCTGGTGGGTGGACCCCGAGCGCGAACGCGCGCTCCTCGACGCCCGCCGCGCCGGCTGAGGCCGTGGGCGCCTATCTCCTCCGGCGCCTGCTGCTGGTGGTGCCGACTCTCCTCGGCATCATCCTGATCAACTTCGCCGTGGTGCAGTTCGCCCCCGGCGGGCCGGTGGAGCAGGCGCTGGCTGAGCTCCGCGGCGAGGGGGCGCAGACCCTCGGGCGCCTGACCGGCGAGGGGCAGGGCGAGCTCCGCCTCGGGCCGCCCTCGGGCGGCGGGGGCGAGCAGCCGGCCGGCGCCTATCGCGGCGCGCGCGGGCTGGATCCGGCGATCGTGGCCGAGATCGAGCGCGCCTTCGGCTTCGACAAGCCCTGGCACGAGCGCCTGTGGCGCATGCTGGTCGGCTACCTCAGCTTCGACCTCGGCGAGAGCCTGTTCCAGGGCCGCCGCGTGGCCGAGCTGATCCTCGAGAAGATGCCGGTGTCGATCAGCCTCGGGCTGTGGTCCACGCTGATCATCTACCTCGTCTCGATCCCCTTGGGCATACGCAAGGCGGTGAAGGACGGCAGCCGCTTCGATCTCGCCACCTCCGGGCTGATCCTGATCGGCTACGCGATCCCGAGCTTCCTGTTCGCCATCCTGCTCGTGGTGCTGTTCGCCGGCGGCTCCTTCCTGCAGTGGTTCCCGCTGCGCGGCCTCTCGACGCCGGGGGCGGCGGAATGGCCCTTCCACTGGCAGGTGCTCGACTACCTCTGGCACATGGCGCTGCCCACCCTCGCGCTCGTGATCGGCGGCTTCGCCGGCCTGACGATGCTGACGAAGAACTCCTTCCTCGACGAGATCGGCAAGCAGTACACCCTGACGGCGCGCGCCAAGGGCGCCTCCGAGCGGCGCGTGCTCTACGGCCATGTGTTCCGCAACGCGATGCTGATCATCATCGCCGGCTTCCCCGGCGCCTTCATCGGCATCTTCTTCACCGGCGCGCTGCTGATCGAGATCGTCTTCTCCCTCGACGGTCTCGGGCTGCTCGGCTTCGAGGCGGCGGTGCGACGCGACTACACCGTGATCTTCGGCACCCTCTACGTGTTCACGCTGATCAGCCTGCTGATGCAGATCGTGTCGGACTTCACCTACACGCTGGTGGATCCGCGGATCGACTTCGAGGCGCGCCGATGATCCTCTGGCCGCAGCCCGACGGCACCGTGTTCGCCACGCCGCAGCCCGCGCATGCGCTGATCGCCGGGCAGCTCATGCGGGCGTTCGCCGCCCCGCCCCGCCCCTTCGAGCCCGTATGCACCGCCGCCGCCCAGCACGACTGCGCCTGGATGCCGGTGGACGCCGACCCCCCGTTCGACGCCGGGACTGGCCTGCCGCGCGCCTTCAACGCCTTCTCCGGCGCCGACCACGTGCCGATGTGGGAGGCCGGGGTGCGCCTCGCGCTCGCCAACTGGGGGCTGTGGGTCGGGCTGCTCGTGCTGCGCCACGGCGCGCACATCTACCGGATCGGCATGCTGGCCGACCGGATGCGCCCGGGCGCCGAGAGCGCCGCGGCGATGGAGGGGTATCTCGCGCGCGAGCCGGCCTGGAGTGCCGCCATCATGGCGCGCCTCGGTGTCGGCGAGGCGGAGGTGGCGCCGAACGCGGCGAAGCTCGCGCTCGTGGACGCGGTGGCGCTCGCCCTCTGCTGGGGGAAGGAGCGGATGGACTGCGGCAACGCGCTCGACCCGTCGCGGCCGCTTTCCGCCACGCTGGTCCGCACGGGACCCTTCGCCGCGACGCTCGATCCATGGCCCTTCGCCCCGCGCGCGCTCGCGCTCGAGACCGAGACGATCGTGCTTCCCGGCCGCTCCGCCACGGCCGGGGCGCTGCGCGAGGCGCTGGCCGACGCGCCGCGGCGGACGCTCCGCTTCACGCTCTGCCCCGCATGACCCTCTCGCCCATCACCCGCCGGCGGCTCGCCAATTTCCGCGCCAACCGGCGCGGCTGGATCTCGCTCTGGATCTTCGGCGCGCTGTTCGTCCTCAGCCTGTTCGCGGAACTGGTAGCGAACGACAGGCCGATCGTCGCGCAGGTGGACGGCCGCTGGTTCTTCCCGGTGTTCGTGGAATACGCCGGCGACGAGGTGTGGGAGGGCGGCCTGCCGACCGCCGCCGACTGGCACGATCCGGAGCTGCGGCAGGCGATCGCCGCGCGCGGCTGGGCGATCTGGCCGCCGATCCCCTACCGCCACGACACGCTGGTGATCGGCGACCCGCCCACCGTGCTGAGCCCCCCTTCGGCCCGAAACTGGCTCGGCACCGACGACCAGGCGCGCGACGTGCTGGCCCGCGTGATCTACGGCTTCCGCATCTCGGTGCTGTTCGGCTTCACCCTCACCCTGATCTCCTCGGTGATCGGCATCGCCGCGGGCGCTGTGCAGGGCTACTACGGCGGGCTGACGGACCTGCTGTTCCAGCGCTTCATCGAGATCTGGTCGGGCATGCCGCAGCTCTACCTGCTGATCATCCTGGCGGCGGTGATCGAGCCCAGCTTCGTCACGCTGCTGCTGTTCCTGCTGCTGTTCTCCTGGATGGGGCTGACGGGGGTGGTGCGCGCCGAGTTCCTGCGCGGCCGCAACCTCGACTATGTGCGGGCGGCCAAGGCGCTCGGGGTGTCGGACGTGCGGGTGATGGCGCGGCACATCCTGCCGAACGCGATGGTGGCCACCCTCACCTTCCTGCCCTTCATCCTGTCGGGCAGCGTCACGGTGCTCGCCAGCCTCGATTTCCTCGGCTTCGGGCTGCCGCCCGGATCGCCCTCGCTCGGCGAGCTGGTGGCGCAGGGGCGCAACAACCTGCAGGCCCCCTGGCTCGGCATCACCGCCTTCGTGGTGCTCGGCGGCACGCTCACGCTGCTGATCTTCATCGGAGAGGCGGTGCGCGACGCCTTCGACCCGCGCAAGCTTCCGGGCGGCGGCCGATGAGCCTCCTGTCGGTGCGGGAGCTCTCGGTCGCCTTCGGCGGGCGGGAGGTGGTGCGCGACCTCTCCTTCGACCTCGACCGCGGCGAGACCCTCGCGATCGTCGGCGAATCGGGGTCGGGCAAGTCGGTCTCGGCGCTCTCCTGCCTGCGGCTGCTGCCGGCCGCGGGCAGCAACCCGAAGGGCCGCATCCTGCTCGACGGCGTCCCGGTGCTGGAGGCCCCCGAAGCCGAGCTGATGCGGCTGCGCGGCGGCGTCGCCGGCATGGTGTTCCAGGAGCCGATGACGAGCCTCAATCCGCTCCACACCATCGGCCGGCAGGTGGCCGAGGCGATCACGCTCCACCGCCCCCTCTCGGGGCAGGCGCTGCGCGCGCGGGTGATCGAGTGCCTGAAGCGCGCCGGCATCCCGAACGCCGAGGAACGGCTCGGCGCCTATCCGCACCAGCTCTCGGGCGGGCAGCGGCAGCGGGTGATGATCGCGGCGGCGCTGGCCAACGACCCGAAGCTCCTGATCGCCGACGAGCCGACCACCGCCCTCGACGTGACGATCCAAGCGCAGATCCTCGCGCTGCTCGCCCGCCTCAAGCGCGAGCTCGGGATGGCTCTGCTGCTCATCACCCACGACCTCTCGATCGTGCGCCGCCACGCCGATCGCGTGCTGGTGATGAAGGACGGCGAGGCGGTGGAGCAGGGGCCGGTTGCGCAGGTGTTCGCGTCCCCCGCCCACCCCTACACCCGCATGCTGCTCGAGACCGAGCCGCGCGGCCGCCCCGCTCCGGTTCCGCCCGATGCGCCGGTGCTGGCCGAGGTGCGGAACCTCAAGGTGCATTTCCCGGTCCGCCGCGGCGTGCTGCGCCGCGTGGTCGGCCACATCAAGGCGGTGGACGGGGTGGACCTCTCGATCCGGGAGGGCGAGACGCTCGGCCTCGTCGGCGAATCGGGCTCGGGCAAGACGACGATCGGCCTCGCCCTGCTTCGACTAGAGGGCTCGACCGGCACGATCCGCTTCCAGGGCCGCGACATCCAGGGATTGTCGCGCCGGGAACTCCGCCCGCTGCGCAGCGCCATGCAGATCGTGTTCCAGGATCCGTACGGCTCGCTCAGCCCGCGCATGAGTGTGGGCGAGATCGTCGCCGAGGGGCTCGAGGTGCACCGGCGCGAGGTGTCGGCCGCCGAGCGCGCCGCCCTCGTCGCCGCCGCGCTGCGCGAGGTCGGGCTCGATCCCGACATGGCCGCCCGCTACCCGCACGAGTTCTCGGGCGGGCAGCGCCAGCGCATCGCCATCGCCCGCGCGCTGGTGCTGAAGCCGCGGCTGCTCGTGCTGGACGAGCCGACGAGCGCGCTCGACGTGTCGGTGCAGGCGCAGGTGGTGGACCTGCTGCGCGGGCTGCAGGAGAAGCACCGCCTCGCCTACCTCTTCATCAGCCACGACCTGCGCGTGGTGCGGGCGATGGCGCACCGCATCCTGGTGCTGAAGGACGGGCGGGCCTTGGAGGAAGGCGACGCCGAGACGGTGACGGGCAACCCCTCCCACCCCTATACCCGCGCGCTGATGCGCGCCGCCTTCGAGCTGGCGGAGGAGCCGGCATGAGCGCGCCCGGGGCCGGCGCGGATCCGGGCGGACCCGGCGCCCCGCCGCCGCGCGACGAGCTGCAGGCGCTGCGCGAGGCGATCGACGCGGGGCAGGTTCGCCTCGGCGTGCACATCCGCCGCATGAACAGCCCTGGCTCGCCCGTGTACAACGCGGCCGAGAACATCCTGCCGGCGGCGCTCGTGCTCGGCGGGTCCTTCGCGGGCTCGGCGCTCGTGCACTGGTATCTCGGGGCGGCGGTGCTCGCCCTTGGCTGCTGGTGGTGGATCGGCCATGTGCAGCCCAAGGTGCGCGACGCCGTGTATGAGCGGACGGCGCTCTACGCGCTGTCCGACGTCAGGCGCTTCGACGCGCTGTGGGGCAGCGGGGTGCTCAGCCTCTACGCCAAGCTGCCGGACGGAGAGGAGCGCGTGGCCACCCGCCAGGATTCCTGGCGGCATTTCGTGCGCTGCCTGCCCGGCTCGGGCTTCCCCGAGGCGACCGGGGCGGCGGAGTCCTGATGGCCGTCCTGCTCTCGACCAAGGCGGCGGCGATCGCGGAGTGGGAGGCCGCGCTCTCGGCGCTCGACCCCACGCTCGTGCTGCACCGCCACCCCTTCGCCGGAGACCCGGCGGAGATCGAGGCCGTGGTGATGTGGACCGGCCACGATCCGGCCGATCTCCGGCGCTACCCGAACCTCCGGCTCATCGTCTCGATGGGGGCCGGGGTGGATCACCTGCTCGCCCCGCCGGGGCCGCCGCCCGGCGTGCCGGTGGCGCGGCTCGTGGACGCGCGGCTGACCCAGGCGATGAGCGAATGGGTGCTGCTCAATGTGCTGCGCTTCCACCGGCAGGATCCGGACTACCGCGCGCAGCAGGCGGGGCGGATCTGGCGCGAACTTCCCGCCCCCGACACGGCGCGGCGGCGGATCGGCATCCTCGGCCTCGGCGCGCTCGGGGCGGATGCGGCGGGGAAGCTGGCGGCGCTCGGCTTTCCGGTCGCCGGCTGGTCGCGCCGGCCGAAATCGCTGCCGGGGATCGCCTGCCACCACGGCCCCGACGGGTTCGAGGCGGTGCTTCGGCAGGCCGACATCCTGGTCTGCCTGCTGCCGCTGACGCCGGCCACGCGCGGCATCCTGGATGCGCGCGCCTTTGCCCTGCTGCCGCGCGGGGCCTTCCTGCTGAACGCCGCGCGCGGCGGGCATGTCGCGCAGGGCGACCTGCTCCCCGCGCTCGAGTCAGGGCAGATCGCCGGCGCCGCGCTGGACGTGACGGAGCCCGAGCCGCTTCCCCCCGACAGCCCGCTCTGGACCCACCCCAAGGTGGTGCTGACGCCGCACGCGGCGAGCGTGACGATCCCCGCGAGCGTCGCGCCGCAGGTGATCGAGAACATCCGCCGCGCCCGCGCGGGCGAGCCGATCCTGAACAGGGTGGACCCGGCGGCGGGCTACTGACGCGGCCGGCAGGTCATGCCGTCCGGGCGCGCCCGCGGGTGCGGCGCGGG
>JANWXJ010000227.1 GCA_025055335.1 Acetobacteraceae bacterium | reverse complement strand
GGCCTGCGCGGGTTGCGCCGCCGGCTGGGCGGCCCGCGCCGCCCCGACCACGCCGGTGCGCGGGGCCGCCGCCAGCATCGTCTCGGTGCGCGGCGGCACGCCGAGGCGGGCGAAGGCGCGGTCCAGCAGCTCGGCGGCGTGCTCGTCGCGCTCCGCCCAGGTCTGGCCGCCGAACACCACGACGATCAGCCGCTGCCCCCCGCGGACCGCGGAGGTGACGATGTTGAAGCCGGAGGCGCGGATGTAGCCGGTCTTGATGCCGTCGGCGCCCTCGTAGCTCGTCAGCATGCGGTTGTGGTTCCGGAGCCAGGTTCCGGCCACCTGGGCGCGCTGCTGGCCGAACAGGTGGTAGTGGTCGGGGAAGTCCTGGATGAGCCGGCGGGCGAGGATCGCCATGTCGTGCGCCGTCGTCACCTGGGCGTCGTCCGGCAGGCCGGAGGCGTTGCGGAAGACGGTGTCGGTCATGCCGAGTTCGCGGGCGCGGCGCGTCATCATCTGGGCGAAGCGTTCCTCGCTGCCGCCAAGCACCTCGCCCAGCAGCGCCGCCACGTCGTTTGCCGAGCGCGTCAGGATGGCCGACAGCGCCTGCTGCACCGTGATGCCGGTGCCCGGGCTGATCCCGAGCTTCGAGGGCGGGCGGGAGGCGGCTTCCGCCGTCATCACGATGCGCTGGTTCATGCGCAGGCGCCCGTCGCGGACCGCCTCGAGCGTCATGAAGGCGGTCATGATCTTGGTGAGCGAGGCGGGGTGGCGCAGCGCGCGCTCGTTGGCGCCGATCAGCATCCGGCCGGTGCGGGCGTCGGTGACGATCGCCGAGTAGCGCTCGCTGCCGATCTGCGCTTCGGCCGGCGCAGCCAGCAGCAGGGCGCCGAGCAGCAGCGCGGCGGCGAGCGCGAGGAAGCGACCAGGCTGCGGCATGCGTCCCCTTTCGCAGGCCCGAGGCTGACGGCCAAGCCCTTCCCCCCGGAACGCCGAGCCGCCGGGATGGAAGGTAGCCGCGTCGTGGCGCCCGCGTCAGCCGGAACACGTGGGCAACATCACGATTCGGCATAGGCTTAGCCGCCGCTGCTGCGGCCACGCCCTACATGCATTGGGACGCATATTTTCATGTTGCAACGCAAAAAAATCCTTGCAGGCCCGGTCGGATTGGGGCAGAAGGGCGTTATGTTGCATCGCAGCAAAGCCCCCGGCCGATGGCGAGGCAACCCGAGGCACCCACCCCTGACCCAGGAGCAAGGACGATGGCGGCAGAGAAGATGGCGAAGATCGCGAACGACACCGCGGCGCAGGGCGCCGCGACGGCGAAGAAGATGATGGAAGACACCGCGGCGCAGGCCAAGGCGATGATGGAGAAGTCGATGGAACAGATGAACAAGGCCGCCGAGGGCATGTTCAAGGCGGTGGAGGAGATGGCCGAGTTCAACCGCGGCACCTTCGACGTGATGGCCAAGGCCTCCCAGGCCTACATGACGGGCATGCAGGACCTGGCGAAGCAGGCCTTCGCCATGGCCCAGGGCATGGCCGAGCATGCGCTGGAGGGCTTCAAGGCCGTCACCGCCGCCAAGAGCCTGAAGGAGGCCTCGGAGATCCAGGCCAGCGTGGCGAAGGCCGCGCTCGAGAAGTGCATGAGCGAGACGGCGAAGATGAACGAGGCCGCCTTCAAGCTGGCCGAGCAGTTCGCCCAGCCCGTCGCCGCCCGCGTGACGGCGGCGATGGAGAAGATGACGAAGCCGCTCGCCGCCTGAAGCGGCCGGAACCCGCGTCGCGCCGGGAAGGGGGGCCTTGCGCCCCCCTTTCTGCGTCGGGGGTCCGCGCGCCGGGCGGAACGGATGCACGACACCCTTCACTCCGGGCCCCGACACCTAATATTCTTCCGCGTGCGGACGGGGCGGCCCGCCCGCACCGGATCCCAGACGGCGAGATGAGCGACCAGGACAAGCGCCCAGGCGGCGGCAACGGAGCGGACGGCGGAGACGGCGGGCCCTCGGCCAATGTCGTGGTGAAGGCCCGGCCCCGCACGCGCAAGCCGTCCATGTACAAGGTGCTGATGCTGAACGACGACTACACGCCGATGGAGTTCGTCGTCCACGTCCTCGAACGCTTCTTCCAGAAGAGCAGGGAGGAAGCCACCCGCATCATGCTGCACGTGCACCGCCGCGGGGTGGGCGTGTGCGGGGTGTACACCTATGAGGTGGCGGAAACCAAGGTGACGCAGGTGATGGACCTCGCGCGCCAGAACCAGCACCCCTTGCAGTGCACGATCGAGAAGGAGTAGCGGTGGGGAGAGGGCGCGCCGTCCTTCCCCAGCGCGGGGAACGGGCCACATAGTCACCGCGGGCTTTCACCGGCCCGGCCGGGCCATCTGAGAACGGAGCGTCTTCGCCATGCTGTCGCGCACCCTCGAACAGACGCTTCACCGGGCGCTCTCCCTCGCCTCCGACCGCAAGCACGAATACGCCACCCTCGAGCACCTGCTGCTCGCTCTCGCCGACGACACCGACGCCGCGACCGTGCTGCGCGCCTGCGGCGTCGATCTCGATCGGCTGAAGCGGGATCTCTCCGAGTTCCTCGACAAGGACTTGGCCGGCCTCGTCAGCGACCGCGGGGGCGATCCGAAGCCGACGGCGGGCTTCCAGCGCGTGGTGCAGCGCGCGGCGATCCATGTGCAGTCCTCCGGCCGCGACGAGGTGACGGGCGCCAACGTCCTCGTCGCCCTGTTCAGCGAGCGCGAGAGCCACGCCGTCTATTTCCTGCAGGTGCAGGACATGACCCGGCTCGACGCCGTGAACTTCATCAGCCACGGCATCGCCAAGGCGCCCGGGCGCAGCACCACCCGCCCCGTGCAGGGCACCGGCAGCAGAGACGGCACCGACGGCGCCGACGAGCGCGAGGAGAAGCCGCGCGGCCACTCCCGCGGGCAGGACGCGCTGTCCAACTACTGCGTCAACCTCAACCGCAAGGCGCTGCAGGGCAAGATCGACCCGCTGATCGGCCGCGACGCCGAGATCGAGCGCACGATCCAGATCCTCTGCCGCCGCACCAAGAACAACCCGCTCTATGTCGGCGATCCGGGCGTCGGCAAGACGGCGATCGCCGAGGGGCTGGCCAAGCGCATCGTGGAGGGCGACGTGCCCGAGGTGCTGGCCAAGTCCACGATCTACGCGCTCGACATGGGCTCGCTGCTCGCCGGCACGCGCTACCGCGGCGATTTCGAGGAGCGTCTGAAGGCGGTGGTGCAGGAGCTCGAGAACCAGCCGGGCTCGATCCTGTTCATCGACGAGATCCACACCGTGATCGGCGCCGGGGCCACCTCGGGCGGGGCGATGGACGCCTCGAACCTGCTCAAGCCGGCACTGGCGCAGGGCACGCTGCGCTGCATCGGCTCCACCACCTACAAGGAGTACCGCAACTACTTCGAGAAGGACCGCGCGCTGGTGCGCCGCTTCCAGAAGATCGACGTGAACGAGCCTTCGGTCGAGGATGCGGTGAAGATCCTCCAGGGCCTCAAGAGCAACTACGAGAAGCACCACAAGGTGAAGTACACGCCCGAGGCGATCCGCGCGGCGGTGGAGCTCTCGGCCCGCTACATCCACGACCGCAAGCTGCCCGACAAGGCGATCGACGTGATCGACGAGGTCGGCGCCTCGCGCATGCTGCTGCCCGAGGCGAAGCGGCGCAAGACCGTCACCATCAAGGACGTCGAGGACATCGTCGCCAAGATCGCGCGCATCCCGCCCAAATCCGTCTCCACCGACGACAAGGAGGTGCTGAAGAACCTCGAGCGCGACCTCAAGGCGATGGTGTTCGGCCAGGACAAGGCGATCGAGACGCTCGCCGCCGCGATCAAGCTCTCGCGCGCCGGGCTGCGCGACCCCGAGAAGCCGATCGGCAACTACCTGTTCTCCGGCCCGACCGGGGTGGGCAAGACGGAAGTGGCGAAGCAGCTCGCCAAGACGCTCGGGATCGAGCTGATCCGCTTCGACATGAGCGAGTACATGGAGCGGCACTCCGTCTCCCGCCTGATCGGCGCGCCGCCCGGGTATGTCGGGTTCGACCAGGGCGGGCTGCTGACGGACGCGGTGGACCAGCACCCGCACTGCGTGCTGCTGCTCGACGAGATCGAGAAGGCCCACCAGGATCTCTACAACATCCTGCTGCAGGTGATGGACCACGGGAAGCTCACCGACCACAACGGCAAGACAGTGGACTTCCGCAACGTGATCCTGATCATGACGACGAACGCCGGTGCCGCGGATCTGGCGAAGCCCGCCATCGGCTTCGGGCGCGAGGCGCGCGTGGGCGAGGACGAGGACGCGATCAAGCGCCTGTTCACCCCGGAGTTCCGCAACCGGCTCGACGCCGTCGTGCCGTTCCAGAACCTCACCCCCGAGATCGTCGGACGCGTGGTCGAGAAGTTCATCATGCAGCTCGAGGCGCAGCTCGCCGACCGCAACGTGACGATCGAGCTTTCCTCCGCCGCCAAGGAGTGGCTGGCCGAGAAGGGCTACGATCCGCTCTACGGCGCCCGGCCGCTTGCCCGCGTGATCCAGCAATACGTGAAGCAGCCGCTGGCCGAGGAGCTGCTGTTCGGCCAGCTCGCCAAGGGCGGGGCGGTGAAGGTCGGCCTCAAGGACGGCGCGCTCACCTTCGAGTACGCCGAGGCCGCGCCCCCCGCCCTGCCGAGGCCCGAGGACGGCGGCGAGGGCGAGCAGGAGCGCGAGCCGGAGAGGGTGCTCTAGCCCCGCCCATGGCGGCCGACAGTGCCGTCGCACTCGTCGTCGTGGACGTGCAGAACGACTTCCTGCCGGGAGGCGCGCTCGCCGTGCCGCAGGGCGATGCCGTGATCCCGGTGATCAACCGCATCGCCCGCCGCTACGAGCAGGTGGTGCTGACGCAGGACTGGCATCCGGCCGACCATGTCTCCTTCGCCTCGCGGCATCCGGGGCGGGCGCCGTTCGACACGATCACGCTCCCGTACGGTGCGCAGACGCTCTGGCCCGACCACTGCGTGCAGGGCACGCGCGGGGCGGCGCTGGCCGATCCGCTCGAGGTGCCGCACGCCCAGCTCATCCTCCGCAAGGGCTGGCACCGCGAGGTGGACTCCTACTCCGCCTTCCTGGAGGCCGACCGCGCGACGCGCACCGGCCTCGACGGCTGGCTCACGGCGCGCGGGGTGCAGGAGGTGCATGTCTGCGGCCTCGCCACCGATTTCTGCGTGTTGTGGACGGCGCTCGATGCGCGGCGATTCGGCCTGCGCGCGGCGGTGATCGAGCCGGCCTGCCGCGGGATAGACCTGGGCGGCAGCCTCGCCCGTGCCTGGGAGGAGATGGCCCGCGCCGGCATCGCCCGCCTCGCCGCCTGACGGGCTTTTCCCCCGCCCCCGGTCCGGCCATGCTGCGGGCCGCACGCCACCCGAGGAGCCGCCCGCATGAGCGCCATCAAGGACTGGACCGCCTACGCCGAAGCGCTGAAGGGCCGCGGGAAGGAGCTGCGCGCGCTGCACCCGGAGATCGTCAAGGGCTTCACGGCGCTCTCGGCCGGCGCTCACGCGACGAGGCACCTCGATGCCAAGACGCGCGAGTTCATCGCCCTCGCCGTAGCGATCACCACGCGCTGCGAAGGCTGCATCGAGGCGCATGCGCGGAAGGCCAAGGCGGCGGGCGCGACGAGGGAGGAGATCGCCGAGGCGCTCGGAGTCGCGATCGCGCTGAACGCGGGGGCGGCCTTCACCTATGCCCTGCACGCGCTGGATGCGGCGGGGGAGTAAGCCGCGCGCGAACGCGCGCCGCGCCATGCCCGGCGGGCCCTTCGCGCCGCGGCCCCCGTCGCGATCCTAGGCGCCGAAGGCCTGCATGCGCACGAGCCGGGCGTAGAGCCCCTCCTTCGCCATCAGTTCGGCGTGCGTGCCCTGCTCGACGGCGCGGCCCTCCTCCATCACCACGATCACGTCGGCCTGCTGCACCGTGGTCAGGCGATGGGCGATCACGAGCGTGGTGCGGCCTGCGCGCAGGCGGGCAAGGGCGGCCTGCACCGCCGCCTCGTTCTCGGCATCGAGGGCGCTTGTCGCCTCGTCGAGCAGCAGGATGCGCGGGTTGCGCAGCAGCGCGCGGGCGAGGGCGACGCGCTGCCGCTGCCCGCCCGAAAGCCGCGATCCGCCGGGGCCGAGCGGTGTGGCGTAGCCCTGCGGCAGGCGGGAGAGGAACTCATCGGCCTGCGCGGCGCGGGCGGCGGCGATCACCTCCGCCTCCGTCGCCCCCGGCCGGCCGCAGGCGATGTTGGCAAGCGCGGTGTCGTCGAAGATCACCGCCTCCTGCCCGACATAGGCGATGGCGGCGCGCAGCGAGGCGAGATCCACGCTCCGCACATCCGCCCCGTCCACCTCGACGGCCCCCGACGTCACGTCATAGAGCCGCGGCACGAGGGCAAGGGCGGTGGATTTCCCGGCCCCCGAAGGCCCGACGAGGGCGACGGTCCGCCCCGGCTCGGCGACGAAGGAGAGGCCAGAGAGCGCCGCCTCCGACACGCCCTCGTAGCGGAAGCCGACCTCGCGGAAGACGATCCGCCCGCGCCCCTCGGGCAGCGGCGGCGCGCCCGGGGGGCTCGTGATGGCCGGCCGCGTGTCCACGAGGGCGAAGACGCGCGCGAGGCCCGCAAGCCCCTCCTGGAAGGCGGCGTTCAGGCTGCCGAGCGCGCGCACCGGCCGCGCCGCGATCAGGAGCGCCGCGACGAAGCCGGTGAACTCGCCGATGGTGCCGACGCCCGAGGAGACGCGCAGGCCGACCACCACCAGGATCGCCGCCACCGCCACGCCTCCGATCGCCTCCAGGATCGGATCGAGCCGCGCGCGGGTGAGCGAGATGGTCAGCAGCGCGTCGCGCAGCCTCGCGAAGGCGCGGGCGGCGCGCGCTTCCTCCTGCGCCTCGAGGCCGTAGGCGCGCACGACGCGCGCGGCGGCGAAGGATTCGGTCAGCGCGGCGGCGGCCTCGCCCACCCGGTCCTGCATGCCGCCCGAGGCGCGGCGCAGGCGCCTGCCGATGGCGAGGATCGGCACCACCGCCACCGGATAGAGCAGCGCGGCCATCAGCGTGAGCTGCCAATCGAGCCACAGCATCGCGCCGACGAGCCCGGCCACCGTCAGTACATCGGCCAGCCCGTTGACGGAGCGGGTGAGCGCCTCGCGGATCGCCGCGGCATCGGCGGTGAAGCGGGCGGCGTTGCGCGCCGGGGCATCCCGCGCGACCAGCGCGAGATCCGCCCGCGTGAGTGCTGCGAACAGCCGGTTCTGCAGCGATTCCACCACCCGCAGCACCACATGCTGGATCGCCGCCGCCTGGGCGTATTGCGTCGCCGCCTTTGCGGAGGTGAGAAGGACGATGGCGAGCGGGATGATCCAGCCGGCGCGCGCATCGCCGGAGGCGAACCAGTCGAAGCTCTGCTGGATGGCGATCGGATAGAGCGAGGTGAGGCCGGCGACCGCCACGGCGCAGCCGAGGGCGAGCAGGATGCCGCGCCAATGCGCGGCAAGGTGCTCGCGCGCGAGGCGCTTGAGCAGCGGCAGGCTGGCCTCGATCGGCGTGGCGGGCGGTCTGGCGGGCGGCATCGCGCCTCGGCGTGGCAGCATCAGGGCGGCGGCGCAAGGGCGAGCGCGAGCAGCGCCTCGCGCGGCATGTCGCAGCCCCCGGCAAGCCACGCCTGCCGCGCCCGGGCGAGCCGCCGCCCGAGCTCGGGCCCGGGCGGCAGGC
>JANWXJ010000088.1 GCA_025055335.1 Acetobacteraceae bacterium | reverse complement strand
GGGATCGGCGGCGCAAAGGCCGAGCAGCGCGGCGGCGCGGCGGAAGGCCGCGGCCGCCTCGCCCGGCGCGGGCGGATCGTCGCGCCCGATGCGCTCCAGCACCACCGCGGCCGAGCCGCCGACCGTAAGGGCGTTCTCGAGCGTGCGCAGATCCCGCAGCCGGGCGAGCGCGAGCGGGGTGTTGAGATCGTCGCGCAGCGGTTCCATCGCCCACTCGGCCAGCGCGGCGATCGCGGGGGCATCGGGGTTCGGCGGCGCAGGCGCGCGTTCCAGCATGGCGTAGTGCTGGTCGAGCTCCGCCTTCGCCTCCTCGAGCGCGGCCGTCGTGAAATCGAGCGCGGCGCGGTAGTGGGTGCGCAGCAGCAGCAGCCGGAACGCCTCTCCGGCCCAGGGGCCGCGCGAGAGGATGTCGCGCACCGTCAGGAAGTTGCCGAGCGACTTCGACATCTTCTCGCCGTTCACCAGCAGCATGCCGTTGTGGACCCAGAGGGCGGCCATGCGCGGGCGGCGGAAGGCGCAGCAGGACTGCGCGATCTCGTTCTCGTGGTGGGGGAAGATCAGGTCGTGGCCGCCGCCGTGGATGTCGAACTCCTCGCCGAGGTAGCGCCAGGACATGGCGCTGCACTCGATGTGCCAGCCGGGGCGGCCGCGGCCCCAGGGGCTGTCCCAGCCGGGGGTGTTGGCGTCCGAGGGCTTCCACAGCACGAAATCGCCCGGATCCTGCTTGTAGGGCGCGACCTCGACGCGCGCTCCGGCCAGCAGCTCCTCGGGGCTGCGGCCCGAAAGCGCGCCATAGGCCGGGAAGGAGGCGACGCGGAACAGCACATGGCCCTCCGCCTCGTAGGCGTGGCCGCCTGCGATCAGGCGCTCGATCAGCGCGATCATCTCGGCGATGTGGGCGGTGGCGCGCGGCTCCACATCCGGCGGCAGGCAGCCGAGCGCCGCCATGTCGGCGTGGAACCCGGCGGTGGTGCGGGCGGTGATCGCCTCGATCGGCTCGCCCGTCTCGCGCGCGCGGGCGTTGATCTTGTCGTCCACGTCGGTGATGTTGCGCACGTAGGTCACGCGCGGGAAATGCCGGCGCAACAGCCGCGCCAGCACGTCGAACACCACGACAGGCCGCGCATTCCCGAGATGCGCGAGGTCGTACACCGTCGGGCCGCAGACATACATGCGCACATGCCCGGGCTCGAGCGGCACGAGCGGCTGCTTGCGTCGGGTGGCGCTGTCGTGCAGCAGGATGGTGCTCATGCGGGGTGGCTCCCGTCTGTCGCGGCGGCGGCGCGGGCGAGGCGCGCGGCGGCGCGCGCGCGGCCGATCAGCGGCAGCAGCGACGCCATGTCGGGGCCTTCGGCCTCGCCCGTCAGCGCGAGGCGGAGCGGCCGATAGAGCGCGCGGCCCTTGCGGCCCGTCGCGGCGGACAGCGCCTGCGTCCACTCGCGCCAGGCGCCTTCGCCGAAGCTTTCGGGCAGCAGGCGCAGCGCCTCGGCGAGGAAGGCCGCCTCCTCGGGCTGCGGCGGCGGCGCGATGTCCCCGCGCACGACGTCCCACCACGCCCTCGCCTCGGAGAGCAGGTCGAGATTGCCGCGCACCGCGAGCCAGAAGGCCTCGTCCGCGCCCGCGGGCAGCCTGTCCTTCACCGCCTCGAACGGCAGGCCGCGCAGGTGGCGGCGGTTCAGCGCGAGCAGCTGCCGCATGTCGAACCGCGCCGGGGATCTCGACACCGCGCCGAGGTCGTAGCCCGCGGCGAGGTCGGCCGGCATCGCCGCGACCGGATCGGCCGAGGTGCCGAGCGCGGCGAGGTAGCCGGCAAGCGCCGCCGGCTCCACCCCGTCGCGCCGGAGCTGGCGGAGCGAGACCGCCCCGAGCCGCTTGGAGAGGGGCTCGCCGCGCTCGTCCGTCAGCAGCGGAAGATGGGCGAAGGCGATGCGCGAGGGATCGGCGCCGAGGGCTTCCAGGATGTCGAGCTGGATGCCGGTGTTCGTCACGTGGTCCTCGCCGCGGACGATCTCCGTCACACCCGTCTCGATGTCGTCCACGACGGAGGTGAAGGTGTAGAGGGGCGAGCCGTCGGCGCGGACAAGCACCGGATCGGACAGCGCGGGCAGCTTCACGGCGCGCTCGCCCAGCACCCGGTCGCGCCAGGAGATCGTGCGGGAGGAGAGGAGGAACCGCCAGTACGGGCGCTTGCCGTTCGCCTCGGCGCGCGCGCGCTGCTCCGGCGTCATCTTCAGGGCCTCGCGGTCGTAGATCGGGGGGCGGCCCTGGCGGCGGGCGCGTTCGCGCTTGTAGGCGAGTTCCTCCTCGCTCTCGAAGCAGGGGTAGAGGCGGCCGGCGGCCTTCAGCCGCTCGGCGGCGGCGGCGTAGCGGTCGAGCCGGTCGGACTGGCGGAACATCCCGTCCCAGTCGAGGCCGAGCCAGCGCAGATCCTCCTCGATGCCGGCGGCGTATTCGGGCCTGGAGCGTTCGGTGTCGGTGTCGTCGAGGCGGAGCAGGAAGCGCCCGCCCGAACGCCGCGCGATCAGCCAGTTGGCGAGCGCGACGCGCGCGTTGCCGACATGCAGGTGGCCCGTCGGGGACGGCGCGAAGCGCAGCACGCTCATGCGTCGTCCTCCGCCTCGTCGTGGCGGCGCGGATCCAGCACGCGCCAGTTGCGCCGCTCGGCGTCGCGGAGAGGCGTCTCGGCGAAGGCGCGGATCTCGGCGCCGCTCGACCAGCCGCCCGGAACCTCGGCGTCCTCGCCGAAGGCGAACCAGGCCTCCAGCACCTGCTCGGCGCTCATGCCGGGGGCGCGGCAGCGCTCGATGCTGTCGCGCACGTAGCGGCGGGCGAACTCGTTCGCGTGTTCGAGGCTCCGGAAGCCGCGGATGCGCTCGACCGGCTCGGCGCCGTTGCCGCCCGAGAGGTCGCGGATCACCACCAGGAACCCTTCGCCGAACAGCCGGGGATCGAGGCTCATCGCACCAGCGCCGTGTAGCCGTTGGTGATGGGGTAGCGGCGGTCGCGCCCGAAGGCGCGGCGGCCGAGCTTCACGCCGGGCGGCGCCTGGCGGCGCTTGTATTCCGCGCGGTCGAGCATGCGCCACACGCGCACGACCGTCGCGCGGTCGTGCCCGGCGGCGACAAGCGCGTCCACGTCCTGCTCCTCCTCGACAAGGCCGCGCAGGATGGAATCGAGCACGTCATAGGGCGGCAGCGTGTCCTGGTCGGTCTGGTTCGGCTTCAGTTCGGCGGAGGGCGGCTTGGCGATGACGCGTTCGGGCATCACCGGCCCCGCGGGGCCGAGCGCGCCTTCGGGCCTCACCCCGTTGCGCCAGCGGGCGAGGGCGAAGACCTCGGTCTTCCAGACGTCCTTCAGCACCGAGTAGCCGCCGCACATGTCGCCATACAGGGTGGCGTAGCCCACCCCCATCTCGCTCTTGTTGCCGGTGGTCAGCAGCATGTCGCCGAAGCGGTTGGAGAGTGCCATCAGCGTCACGCCGCGCGCGCGGGACTGGATGTTCTCGGCGGCGATGCCGGGATCGCCCTCGCCGAAGGCGGGGGCGAGCATCCGCCCGAACGCCTCCACCGCCGGCCCGATCGGGATCACCTCGTAGCGGATGCCGAGCAGCTTCGCGCAGGCCTCCGCGTCCTCGAGGCTCTCGCGGCTGGTGTAGGCGGAAGGCAGCATCACCGCGCGCACGCGCGCAGGCCCCAGCGCATCGGCCGCGCAGGCGGCGGACAGGGCGGAATCGATGCCGCCCGACAGGCCGAGCACCACGCCGGGGAAGCCGTTCTTGTCCACGTAGTCGCGAAGGCCCAGCATCATGGCGCGCCACATCTGCTCCTCGCGCGGCATGGGGTGCGGGATCGGCTGCGGCAGCATCGCCCAGGCGCCGTCCGCGCCGCGCCGCCACTCGGTCAGGCGCAGGTCCTCCGCGAAGAGCGGCATGGAGAGGGCGAGCGAACGATCCGCGTTCAGCGCGAAGGAGGCGCCCTCGAACACGAGCTCGTCCTGGCCGCCGACCTGGTTGAGGAAGACGAAGGGCAGCCCCGTCTCCACCACCCGCGCCACCGCGAGATCCACCCGGCGGGTCGGCTTGTCCACCTCGAAGGGGCTGCCGTTGATCGAGAGCAGGATCTCGGCCCCGGTCTCGGCCAGAGTCTCGCAGACGGCCGGGTACCACCAGTCCTCGCAGATCATCAGCCCGAGTCGGACGCCGCGGAACGCCACCGGGCCGGGGGCGGGGCCCGGGTCGAACACCCGCTTGTCGTCGAACACGCCGTAGTTCGGCAGCTCGTGCTTCGCGCGGCGGGCGAGGATCTTCCCGCCATCGGCCACGAACAGCGCGTTGTGCAGATGCGGCCCGTTGCGCCACGGCCCGCCGAGCACGAGGCCGGGGCCGCCGTCGGCCGTCTCGGCGGCAAGCGCCTCGATCGCGGCCGTGCAGTCGGCGACGAAGGCGGGCTTCAGCACCAAGTCCTCGGGCGGGTAGCCGGCGATCGAGAACTCGGGGGTGACGAGCAGGTCGGCGCCGGCGGCGGCCGCCTCGGCGCGGGCGGCGCGGATGCGCTCGGCGTTGGCGGCGATCGCGCCCTCATGCGGGTTGATCTGGGCGAGCGCGATGCGGAGCGTGTCGGGCATGGGCGCGGCCTTAGCGCAAGCGGGGCGGCTGGGGAACGCCCGGCCTCAGCGCCGCCGCCCGCCGCCGACGCCGAGCGCCATTCCCGCCGCCACCACCGCCACCCCGGCAAGCCCGGCCAGCCCCAGCGCCTCGCCGAGCAGGGGCCAGGCGGCCAGCGCCGCGACCGGCGGCACGGCGGCGGTGATGGTGGTGGTCGGCACCGGGCCGAGCGCCGCCACCGCGCGCGCGAACAGGAAGCCGGCGACGATCACCGCCGCCACCCCCTGCCAGGCCGCCTGGAACGCGATAGCGCCGGCCGGGGCTTGGCCGAGCGTGCTCGGCAGCAGCAGCCACCACAGCGGCAGGTAGATCGGCGCGCACCACAGCGCGACCGTCAGCGTCGCCTCCATCGCCGCCACGCGCCAGCGGCGGATCAACAGGGTGAACAGCGCCCAGGAGAGGATCGCGCAGAGGAACAGCAGATCCCCGATCCAGGCGCCCGGATGGTCCCCCCACATGTCGGCGCCGAGCAGCGCCGCGCCGAGTCCGACCGCCGCGAGCGCCGCCGCCTGCCGCGCCGTGAAGCGCTCGGCGAGGAACAGCGCGGCGAGGATGGCGGTGGCGAAGGGCAGCACGCCGGCCATCAGCACCGCCCCGTGCGCAGCCGGGGCGAAGGCGTAGCCGGCATAGGCGAAGAGCGGGAAGCCGAAGCCGGCGGTGGCCACGAGCGCCAGGGCGCGCGGCGGCGGCAGCCGCGGCGGACGGAACCAGAGCAGCAGCGCAAGCGCGCCGAGGAACGCCCCGCCCATGCGCAGCGCCGCCATGTCCCATGGCGTCATCTGCTGCGAGGCGCCGAGCCGCGCCGCCACGTGGAAGCCGGCCCAGACGACGATGAGCAGGATGGCGCAGGCAAGGCCGATGCGGCGTTCGCGGGCGGGGTCGGCATCGGCCATCGCCACCGGTTAGCGCGGGCGGCGCCGGGCGGGAAGCCCGCCCTCAGGCGAAGCGGGCGAGGCGCACCGCCGTGTGCCCGCGCACCGGGCGCAGCGCCGGCATCACCAGCAGGCAGTCGGGGTAGGGCGTGCGGATCTCGCGCTCGCCGTCCGTGGCGAGCAGCGTGCCCTCCTCGGCGATCACCTCGCCGCCGCGGAAGCGCGCGACGAAGGCGAAGCGGTGGGAGGCCGGCACGATGGTGTCCGTCACGCGCGCCACGCGCGCCGGCACGGGCGGCGGCGGCATGGGCGGCAGCAGGCCGGCTGCGGCGAGGAAGCGCAGCGTGCCCTCGCGCATCACCGCCACCGTCTCCGGCTCCCAGTGCAGCCCGGCTTCCAGCAGCAGCGCCCGCGCCGGGCCGCGCGCGAAATGCGGGTGGTCGAGCAGCCGCAGCCCCGTGGGGTGGCCCTGGTCGGCGACGACGAGGGAGGGCACCCCGACCTCCCGCGCAAGCGCAAGCGCCGCTTCGCTCCGCCCGGCGAGCAGGATGGGCACCGGCTGCAGCAGCATCGAGTGCAGGTCGAGCAGCAGGTCCACCGTGCGGAGGAAGGGCAGCAGTTCCTGCGCGCGCCGCAGTTCGAGCGAGCGCGGCGGCCCGGCCAGCACCTCCTCCGCCCAGAGGCGGTTCATGTCCTCCTCGAGGAAGCGGCTGGCCGTCGGGTCGGCGGCGTCGAAGCGGGCGAAGGCGTCGAGGTTGGCGAACACGAAGGACAGCCGGCCGCGCGCCGGAGAGAGTCCCTCCCGCAGCAGCGAATCGAGCAGCACCGCGCCGGCGATCTCGTTGCCGTGCATCAGCGCCACGAGGGCCGCGTGCGGCCCGGGCAGCCCGCTGTCGCGCGTGACCACGCCGCGGAGCCCGCCGCCGAGCCAGGGGCGGAGATCCGGCGGCGAGAGGCGCACGGCGTGGCCCGCGGCATCCCCGGCGCGCGGCTGTCCGGAACCTCCGGCGGAGGCAGGACCGGTCTGCGTCGTCATTGCGGGCAGGATGCCGGTCCCGGCCCCGGCGCTCAACCGCCCCGCTGCGCCGCGCGGGCGGCCGCCACCATGGCGGCGAGGCTGCGCTGGTCCACCGCACCCGGCACCAGCGTGTCGCCGATGACGAGCGCCGGCGTGCCGCTGATCCCGAGCCGCTGCGCGAGGGCGATGTTGGCTTCGATGCGGGCCATGATCGCCGGGTCCTCCATGTCGCGCCGCAGGCGCTGCCAGTCCAGGCCGAGGCGCCGCGCCTCGGCCTGGATGGCCGCCTCCGTCGGCTCCCCGCGCATGCGCAGAAGCGCGTCCTGCAGCCGCGCGTAGCCGCCCTGGCGGTGCGCGGCCAGCAGCGCGCGCGCCGCCCACACCGATTGCGGCCCGAGGATCGGAAGGTCCTTCATCACCACCCGCACGCCGCGGTCGGCGGCGATCAGCGCCTCGAGCTCGGGGTGCAGGCGGCGGCAGAAGGTGCAGCGGACGTCGTAGAACTCCACGATCGTCACATCGCCCGCCGGGTTGCCGCGCACCGGATCGGCCGGGTCGCGCAGCAGCGCGGCCGCCTCGGCGCGGATCGCGTCGCGGCGGGCCTCGGCCTCGCGCCGCTCGTCGTCCGCCTGCATGGCGGCGATGGCGTCGCGCAGGATGGAGGGGTCGCGCGTCAGGGCGTCGCGCAGGATGCGCACCACCTCCTCGCGCTGCGCCTCGCTGAGGGGCTGCGCGACGGCAGCGCCCGCAAGCAGCAGCAGGGCGGCCAGCGCCGCGCCGGAGACCCTGTTCATCCGCCTCTCCCGAGTGCCTGTTCCGCCGCCCGCCTGAGGTCCGCCGCGCGCAGCCGCGCCGGGCCCGGCGGGAAGGCCTGTTCCGCCCGTGCCGCGAGGGTGCGCGCGCCGGCGGCATCCCCGCGCAGCAGCGCCTCCTCGGCCAGCGCCACATCCGCCTCGGCCCGGTTGCCGAGCCGCCCCTCGGCGATGCCGAGCAGGCGCCAGGCGAAGGCGTCCTCGCGGTCGCGCGACAGCGCCGCGCGCAGGTCGGCGGCGGCGGCGCGGAGGTTCGCGGGCTCCCCCGTCTCGATCAGCACGCGCGCGAGGTTGAGGCGGATCAGCGGCTCCGACGGGGCGAGCCGCGCTGCCTGGCGGTAGGCCGGCAGCGCCTCGGCGAGCCGGCCGGCCTCGAACAGGATCTGCCCGCGCAGCTCATGCAGCCAGGGGCTGCCCGGCGCCTCCCGCAAGAGCCCGGCCAGCAGCGCAAGCCCGGCATCCGCCCGCCCCGCCCGGTGCTGGGCGATGGCGCGGGCGTAGCGGTCGGCCGGATCGCGCGAGTCGGGCGGGCGCCGGGCGAAGGTCGTTTCGGGCGGGTCGAGGAAGCCGTCGAGCTTCGCCTGCACCATCCGGAAGGAGCGCACCAGCGCCGGCGGCAGCGCGCCCGCGCGCTCGCCGAGGCGGGCCCGCTGCTCGCGCACGAACTCCAGCCGGTCGCGCGAGAGCGGGTGGGTGCGGAAATACGGATCCTGCCGCGATGTCTGCAGCAGTTCCTGGTCCAGCATCCGCACGAGCAGCGATTCGAGCCCGCCGAGCGGCCAGCCTGCGCGCGCGAGGTAGGTGATCGCCGCCTGGTCCGCCGCCTGCTCCTGCGCGCGGGTGAAGGCGTAGAGATCGGCCACCGCCGTCGCCTGGCCGAACATGATGGCGCCCATCGCGGCGTCGCCCGAGCGGGTGGCGGCGGCGGCGAGGCCGCCGAGCAGCATGGCGCCCACCTGCCGCAGCATGGCGAGCCGCATCTGCTCCGGCAGCAGCAGCAGGTGGCCGCCGGCGATGTGGCCGATCTCGTGCGCCAGCACGCCGGCGAACTCCTCCGGCGCCTCGGCGCGCTGCAGCAGGCCCGAGTTCAGGAACAGCCGGTTGCCCTGCGCCACGAAGGCGTTGAGGCCGCGGTCCTGCAGCAGGATGATCCGCACCATTCCCGGGTTCACCGCCGCGGCGGCGAACAGCGGCGCGGCGAAGGCGCGGATCGTCGCCTCCGTCTCCGCGTCGCGGATCACGATGGGGGAGACCCGCGCCCCTTGCGCGGAGGCGCCGGACGGGGCGAAACACGCTGCCATGACCGACAGCGCCAGCACGACCGCCAGCCCCGGGATGCGAGACCATCGCATGGCGGGCATCCTATCCCGCCCCGCGGCAGCGCGGCCAGCCTCGGCCGCCGGTCATGCCGCCGGCGGCACGGCGCGGCCGGCACGGGCCGCTGCGGCCATGCTGCTGGCCGGGCTGCTGGCCG
>JANWXJ010000200.1 GCA_025055335.1 Acetobacteraceae bacterium | reverse complement strand
AGCGGCGCGGGGTGCCGGCCGCGTCCTGCCCCGGGCGCGGCGGGCGGCGCCCCCGCAGCCGCGCCGGTGGCGGTGTGGCGGCCCCTCCGCTAGGTTTGCCGCCATGGGAGAGGAACGTCCGGCGAAACGCCTGCTCGGCGGCGCCATAAGGCGGCTGCTCTCGGCCGCCTGGAACGGCGGGCCCGACCCTGCGGCCGAGGAGTTCCTCCGCCACCGGCGGCACTTCCACGCCGCCCTGCCGGACGGGCCGCTCGCCGCCCAGCACTACGTGGTGTTCGACCTGGAGGCGACCGGCCTCAAGCCCTCGCACGGCGACGTGATGATCGCGATCGGCGCGGTGCGCCTGCGCAACCTCGAGATCGTGGACCGCTTCGAGACGCTGGTGGACCCGGGGCGCCCGATCCCGCCCCGATCCACGAGATACCACGGCATCACGGACGCGATGGTGGCGGGCAGCCCGCCGCCGCCCGCCGCCGTCGCCGCCTTCGCCGCCTTCGCCGAGGGCGCGGTGCTGGTCGCGCACAATGCCGGGTTCGACCGCACGCTGCTGCACATGGCCGAGTTCGCCGGCGCGCCGCCGATCCCGAACCCGGTGCTGTGCAGCCTCGCGGTGTCCCACTGGCTCGATCCCGAGGAGGCGGACCATTCGCTCGACGGCCTCTGCGCCCGCGCCGGCATCGTCATCGCCCGCCGGCACGCCGCACTCGGCGATGCGGAGGCGACCGCCGAACTCTGGCGCCGGCTGATCGCCCGCGCCGCGGCCCGCGGCGTGGAGCACCTGCCGGAACTCGTCCGCCGCACCGGGATGGAGCGCTTCGTCTCGCAGATGTCGGAGGCGTTCTAAGGCCGCCCGCTACCACGGCCGGCCCGAGAACTCCGCCCATACCCCTTGCGAGAAGGAGCGCACCGCCTTCAGCGCGGCGCGCAGGCGGTTTCGCCCCTCGCGCGGGAGGGCATCGGTGTCCACGAGGGTGCCGGGCTCCCGCCCGGCGGCGTGGTCGGCGAGCTGCTGGCGCAGCAGGGTGTCGAGCAGGGTGGCGAAGGCCTCCGACAGCGTCGCCGCCTCGGCGGCGTTGATGGCACCCGCAGCGGCGAGGGCGGACAGGCGCGCCGGCGTGCCGGTTGGCGCGATGCCGTGCCTGAGTGCCGCAAGCCGTGCCGCGGCGACGAGCGGCATCAGCCCGTGCAGCTTGAGGTCGGTGCGGGTGCCCGGGCCCGGTTCGTCGTCGCGGAAGCCGCCGAAGAGCGTGAGGCCGACGCCGAACTTGGCGTTCTCGGCGGCGAGCGCGCCGAGCAGGGCGGGCGTGCGGGCAAGGATGGCCGACAGGCTCCGCCGCAGCCGCTCGGCCGCCTCCGACGGCCCGGGCGAGATGGCGCCGTCGGCGCCGACCGTGGCGGCGGCGCGGAAATCGAAGGCGATGTCGGCGAACAGCAGCGCCGCCCCGGAGCGCTTGGCGGCCCAGAGGGCGAACTGCGCCTCCCACTCCGGCAGGCGCTTGCGCCACAGCGGGTTGCGCGCCATCACCCCGCCCTTGCAGAGCGGGAAGCCCGCCGCCGCCAGCGCCTCGTTGAAGGATCCGGCGAAGCCGCGGAACCAGCCGTCCACCTCCGCATGCGCCTCGTCCGGATAGTCGCCGAGGATCAGGCCGTTGTCCTGGTCCGGCCGCAGCAGCGATTCGCCGCGGCCGAGGCTGCCCATCACGAGCAGGGTGAAGGGCACGGGCGGGCGGCCGGCGGCGGTGAGCGCGCCGGCGAGCGCCCGGCGGTGCAGATCGAGATTCACCTCTGAGACGAGGGCGACCACCTCGGGGGCGGGCAGCCCCTCGTCGAGCAGCGCCGCGGCAAGCCCCGCCTGGCCCCGCTTCACCGCCGGATCCTCGCCCGCGAGCAGGTCGAGATGGGCGAGCAGCCGCCCCGAGGTGGCGGCGAGCGTCTCCGCCCGGTGCAGCAGGCCGATGCAGGCCCCGTTCTGGTCCAGCACCGGCAGGTGGCGCAGCCGGTGCGTCCGGAGCAGCAGGATCGCGCGCCAGAGCGGATCCTCGGCGCGGGCGGCGAGCAGCGGCGCGCTCATCGCCGCCGAGATCGGCGCCTCGGGCGGCAGGCGGAAGACGACGCGGCGGGCGATGTCCTGCTCGGTGAGGATGCCGACGGGCCGCCCGTCCTCGCCGAGGGCGAGGAGGGCCGAACAGCGCGCCTGCCGCATCGCGTCCACCGCCGCCGACAGCGGTGCCGCAGCGGGGAGTGCGGGAGGCGGCGGCGCCATCGCCCCGGCGATGCTCCCGGTCAGGGCGGCGGCCGGGGAGATCACGCGGCAAGCCGCGCGGCGAGCCGCGGCGCGTCGAAGCGGCGCTCCATCTCCTGCTGGGCGGCGATGATGTGGAACCGCAACGCGCCGCGGATCGCCTGTTCCTCGCCGATCCGCTGGTCGGGATGCACGGGCAGGGTGGCGAGCAGCGGCGCCTGCGCCGCGAGGGGCATCAGGTTTGCCGGCAGGGGCGGCGCCGCGAGCAGGCCGGACAGCCGGCGGGGGATCGCCGCGCGGGCCTCGCGCGCGGCGTCGCGCTCCTCCTCGGGCGGCGGTTCTGAATCGAACGCCTCCTGGGCGAGGGCGGCGATCGCGCCGGCCACACGCTCCGCCGCCGCCCCGGCATGCGGCCGCAGCCACGCCTCGGCCAGGGCCGCGACGTCGGAGATCGCGCCGAAATAGACCTGCCAGCGGCAGTGGCGCATCGCGGCGAGGAAATCCCTGTCGGCGAACAACTCCGCCTCGGCGAGGCCGGCCTTCACCCGGCAGTAGTCCACCACCGTCTTCTGCGTGACATAGACCGCCTGGCGGCCGAGGAAGCGGCCGAAGGCGCCCGGTTCGTCGGAGCGCGCGGCGCCCATCAGGCGGCGCAGGAAACCCGTAGTCATCCGGACATTTCACTCCTGTTGCCGCGCAACATTCCGCATGGTAGCGCTGCCAGCGGCTTCACGCGCAAGGCCGCCGCCGGGATCCTCCCGCAAGGGCGGCGCAAGACGGTCACGCGTGCGGTCTCCGGCGGCCGTTGGGCCGGCGGCAACACAGGGAGAACGAAACGCATGCCGCTCGTCGAAGACGCGCGACCCTCCGAACCCTCCTCCGGTGCCGCGGTGGATCCGGCCGTTGCCGCGGCCTATTGGCGCAAGACCTCCGGCCTGATGTGGCTGATGCTGGGGATCTGGTTCGTCTTCAGCTTCGCCGTCCACATCTTCGCACCCAGCCTGAACTCGGTGCGGATCTTCGGCTTCCCGCTCGGCTTCTACATGGCCGCCCAGGGCAGCCTGATCGCCTTCGTCGTCGCCCTCTTCTGGTTCGCCAAGCGCCAGAACGAGATCGACGAGGAATTCGGCGTGCAGGAGGAGTGAGATGAGCGGGACCGCCAGGGGCAAGGATCCCTTCGTCTCGAACCTGGGCAAGATCTACGCCGGCTACACGGGCGGCTTCGCCGCATTCGTGATCCTGCTCGCCATCCTCGAGCAGCTCGGCGTGCCGAGCCGCATCCTCGGCTATGCCTTCGTGTTCCTCACGATCGCCGTCTACGCCTACATCGGCATCATCAGCCGCACGGCGATGGTGGCGGAGTACTACGTGGCCGGGCGCCGGGTGCCTGCGGTGTACAACGGCATGGCCACGGGGTCGGACTGGATGTCGGCCGCCTCCTTCATCGGGATGGCAGGCTCGCTCTACGCCCTCGGCTACGGCGGGCTTGCCTTCATCCTGGGCTGGACGGGCGGCTACATGCTGGTGGCGATCCTGCTCGCCCCGTATCTGCGCAAGTTCGGCCAGTACACCGTGCCCGACTTCCTCGGCGCCCGCTTCGGCGGCAACGTCGCCCGCGCCGTCGGCGTCGTGGTGCTGATCACCGCCTCCTTCGTGTACGTGGTGGCGCAGATCGTGGGTGTCGGCATCATCACCCAGCGCTTCCTCGACGTCTCGTTCAACGTCGCGGTGTTCGTCGGGCTGGCCGGCATCCTCGTCTGCTCGATGCTGGGCGGGATGCGCGCGGTGACCTGGACGCAGGTGGCGCAATACATCATCCTGATCATCGCCTACCTGATCCCGGCCATCCTCATGTCGGTGAAGGTGACGGGCGTGCCGCTGCCGCAGCTCATGTACGGCGTGGCGCTGGAGCGCATCGAGGGGCTGGAGGCCGCCTTCCGCGCCGCGGGGCAGACGCCGCCGCCCGGCGTGGTGGGCTTCCACACCGCGCCCTTCATCGGCCCGAACGGCCAGTTTTCCATGTCGGCCGCGGTGAACTTCTTCGCCCTCGTGTTCTGCCTCATGGTGGGCACGGCGGCGCTGCCGCACATCCTCATGCGCTACTTCACCACGCCCTCCGTGCGCGAGGCCCGCGCCTCGGTGGCCTGGTCTCTGTTCTTCATC
>JANWXJ010000219.1 GCA_025055335.1 Acetobacteraceae bacterium | reverse complement strand
CCCGCCGCCGGGTCGGCCCGGATCGCCGGGCCGGGCGGGGCGGAGGGGCCTCGCGCCGGGACGGGGCGGGCAGGCCGGAGCGCGATGCGGACGGCCCCGTCCGGCCGGAGGCGGGGCTCCGCCCTCCATGCGAAAGGCCGGGCTGGCGGCGGCAGGCACGGGCGGCGCGGACGGCTCTAGGCGCTCATGCGGCAGCCGGTGCCGGGATCGGCCAGCGCCTCGATCACCGTGCCGATGACGACGTTCTCGCCGCCGCGCGCCTCGCGCAGGTACATCGGCTGCACCGGGTTGTGGCTGGGCGAGAGCGTCATCGGCCCGCGCGGGGAGTCGATGCGGGCGGTCCGGATCGCCCGCACCCACTCCCGCTCGGCCGAGAGATCCCCGCGCACCGCCTCCATGCCGATCGCCAGCATCTGCGCCGCGTCGTAGCCCTGCACGGCGTACACGTCCGCCTCGCGGCCGGTGCGGGCGCGGAAGGCGGCGCGGAAGGCGGTGTTGCGCGGGGTGTCCAGGCGGTCGCCGTAGTGCAGGGTGGTCTTCATCCCCTCCGCCGCCGCGCCCTGCCCGGCGAGCGTGCCTTCGGTGAGGAAGCCCGAACCGGTGAGCGGGAAGCGATCCTTGAGGCCCGCCGCGGCGTATTCCCGCACGAACTGGATCGCCCCGCCGCCGGCGAAGAAGGCGCCGACGGCCTCCACCCCCAGTCCCGGGATCTGCGCCAGCAGCGGCTGGAAGTTCGTCTCGGGGAAGGGCAGCTTGAGTTCGCGCACCACCTGCCCGCCCGCGGCCTCGAGCCCTTCGCGGAAGCCCTGGCCGGCCTCGGCGCCGGCGGCGTAGTCCCAGGTCATCCATGCCGCCCGGCGCACGCCCTGCCGACCGAGCCAGAAGCCCGCGGCGTAGGAGGGCTGCCAGTTGGTGAAGGAGGAGCGGAAGATGTTGGGCGCGCAGAGCTGCCCGGTGGCCGCGCCCACCCCCGCATTCGGGATGAACAGCGGCACGCCCCGGTCGCGCGCCACCTGCACCATCGCCATCGCGACGCCGGAATGCACGGTGCCGACCAGAACCTCCGCCCGGTCGCGCTGCACGAGGCGCAGCACGTTCTGCACCGCGGTGGCGGGGTTCGATTCGTCGTCCAGCCGGATGATCTGCACCGCCCGCCCGCCGAGCCGGTTGCCGCGTTCGGCGAGATGCATCTCGAAGGCGGCGGTGATATTCTCGCCCAGGGCGGCGAAGGTGCCCGAATAGGGCAGCATCACCCCGATGCGCAGCGGCGCGCCCTGCGCGATCGCCGGCCGCGCCAGCGCCGTTGCCCCCGCCGCGGCCGCCGCGGCGGCCAGACGGCGGCGCGTGACGAGATGGTCTCCCATGGATCGTCCCTCCTCCCCGTGTCTCCCCTGCCGGCCGGCAGGCCCCTCGGCCTGTTCCTCGGCCTTTCCTTCATCAGGCCATGGATCGGCGGCGCATGCAACATCTTGCATGTCCGGGGGTTGCCGGGCGCGGCCGGGCATGGTTGCCTGCCGGCACCTTCCCTCGCGGCTCTCCGCCGGCCGAACCGACGACCCGACGCAATGCCTGCCCTGCCGATCCGGCGCATCGCCGCCACGCCGCTGTTCATCCCGGCCCGCTTCGACCTGCCCGGCTTCTCGCAGGAGACCGCGCTGTCGCTCGTGCTCGTCGAGATCGAGGCCGGCGAGGGGCTGGTCGGCCACGGCATCACCGCCATCACCGAGGAGGAGGCGGTGGCCGCGGTGGTTCGGGAGGTGGCGGCCCCGGCGCTGGTCGGCGCCGACGCGCTGGCGCGCGAGGCGATCGCGGAGCGCCTGTACTGGCTGCTCGTGCCCCGCGGGCAGACGGGCTACGCCTGCCACGCCATGGCGGCGATCGACCTCGCGCTGTGGGACATCGCCGGCAAGGCCGCGGGCCTGCCGGTGTGGCGGCTGCTCGGCGCCGCGCGCCCCGCCGCCCCGGCCTACGTCACCTTCGGCTTCGCGGCGATGGATCGCGAACAGCTCGCCGCCGCCGCCGCCCATTGGGTGGCGCAAGGGGCGCGGCGGCTGAAGATGACGGTCGGGCACCACGCCCTGGTCCGGCGCGACGAGCCGCGGCCGGTGATGGCGGTGCTGCGCGAGGATCTGGCCCGGATCCGGGCGGTGCGCGAGGCGGTGGGGCCGGATGTCGAGCTGTTCCTCGACGCCAACTGCAGCCTCGATCCGCTGCAGGCACGCTGGCTCGCGGAGCGCGCGGCCGAGTTCGGCATCGGCTTCTTCGAGGAGCCGCTCGTCGAGAACGATCCCCGCCTGCTCGCCGAGTTCCGCCGCCTGACCGGCGTGCCGGTGGCGGCCGGCCAGAACGAGGGGCTGCTCCACCGCTTCCGGGCGCTGCTGGAGGCCGAGGCGGTGGATGTGCTGCAGCCGAACGTGGCGATCGGCGGGGGGATCACCCAGTGCGTGAAGGCCGCCGCCCTGGCGCGCGCCTTCAACCGCCCGATCGCCAACGGCGGCGCCTTCGCGCACTGGAACATCCACCTCCATTGCGGGCTCGCGCATGGCGGGATGGTGGAATACCACCACGCCGCGGTGCTGGTGGCCGAACGGCTGTTCGGCCCGCTGCCGCGCCCGGCGGACGGGATGCTCGCCGCCCCCGAGGCGCCGGGCCTCGGGCTCGTGCCCGACAGGGCAAGCCTCGGAGAGCTTGCGTCCCGCCCGACGAGCCGCGGGCGGGGCAAGGCCTGAGGCTGCGGCGGCCGCCCAGGCGCCTCGCCCGCCACGCGCCCCGGCCTTGCGGAAGGCCCCCCGAGGCGCGAAGGATCCGCCCATCGCCGGCCGCGTGCCGGTCGCGCCGCATGTGGTGGCCGGGGAGATCACCCGCGCGTGGCTGCCGTGCCGCCCGCGCCGCCTGCGAGACGGGCGGCCTCGGCGCCCGGCTGGCCCGCCGCCACGCCCATCCGGACGCCGCCTTCCGCGGCTGGAACGAGTGCCGGAGCAGCAAGGCCTTCCGCGCCGCCTTCGACCTGAGGCCGCAGGTGGGGCGAGTCGCCCCCCCCGGCTCGCCATCCGGGGCGAGGCCGACCGGTGCGGCACGCCGGCGCAGATCCTCCGCATCGCCGAGGCGGCGCCGGCGCCGGTCGAGGCGTTGCTTCCGGCGGGCGTCGCCCCGCCCCGCATCTCGGGGCGGAGGGGTGGCGCCGGAGTCGGTCGCGCGCTTCGCCGCCCCCCTCCTCACGCCGACAGCGCCCCGCCCGCGCCGCCTGCCACTCCGCCTCGAGCGCCGGGCTGAGCGCGACCGGCCAGGGCGGATCGGGCGGATCGAGCGAGAGCAGGGACGCAGGCAGCGACGCCACCGCCGCGGCCAGCCGCGCGCGCCCCTCCCGCCAGGTGCCGCGCGGGGCCAGCCGGCGGCCGCCCGCCATCATCGGCACGAGCAGCGGCTCGCCCGGCAGCGCCTCGCCGGCAAGGGCGATCACGTCGCCGTCGGCGCGGCGGAACACCTGCTTGGCGCCGGGCAGGATGCGCTTGCCGGCCGAGAGCTTGGTGCGCCCGACTCCGTCATAGGCCACGAGCTTGTAGGCGAGGTCGAGCGCCGGCGCGTCGCCCGAGACGCTCATCTCGGTGCCCACCCCGAAGGCGTCGATCGGCGCATGGGCGGCAAGCAGCCGCGCCACCTCCCGCTCGTCGAGCCCGCCCGAGGCGAAGATGCGGACATGGTGCAGCCCAGCCTCGTCCAGCATCCGCCGCGCCCCGGCCGAGAGCGCGAGCAGATCGCCGGAATCGAGCCGGATGCCGCCGAGGCGGAACTCCGGCCCGAGCGCGCGCGCGAGGTCCACCACGCGCGCGACGCCGCGCAGGGTGTCGTAGGTGTCCACGAGCAGCACCGTCTCCGGATAGAGCCGGGCGAAGGCGCGGAACGCCTCGGCCTCGGAGGCGAAGGCCTGGATGAAGGCGTGGGCGACGGTGCCCGCCGCCGGGATGCCGTGCCGCGCCGCCGACAGCAGGTTGGAGGTGGCCGACACCCCGGCCAGCGCGAAGGCGCGCGACGCCGCGACCGCCGCATCGAGCCCCTGCGCGCGGCGGGAGCCGAACTCCACCACCGGCCGCCCCGCCGCCGCCCGCACCACGCGGAACGCCTTGGAGGCGAACAGCGTCTGCGATCCGACGAGGGCCATCGCCAGCGTCTCGAGCAGCTGCGCCTCGGCGATCGGGGCCGCGATCTCGAGGATCGGCTCCTCCGCGAACACCGGCGTGCCCTCCGGCACCGCCCGCACGCTGCCGGAGAAGCGGAGCGCGGCGAGCCAGGAGAGGAACTCCTCCGGCCAGGCCTCGACGCCGCGGAGGAAGGCGAGGCTCTCGGCCCCGAAGTGCCAGCCCTCCAGCACGTCGAGCAGGTCCTCGACACCGCAGGCGACGTGCAGGTTGCGCCCGGGCGGCAGGCGGCGGACGAACAGGCTGAACACCGCCTCCCCCTCCATCCCGAGGGCGCGGTAGGCGCGGGCCATCCGCAGTTCGTAGAGATCGGCGAAGAGTTCGGCCTGCGGCAGCGTCATGGCCGAAGCATGGCCGGGCGGGGGCGGCGCTGTCACGCGGCCGGCCCGGGCCGCCTCCCCGCCCCGCCGGGCGCAGTCGGCCGGCAAGGCGGGGGCAGAGCGGGCGGGGCTTTCGGCAGCGCGGCTGCCGGGGGGCGTGCAGCGGGCCTTCGGCGCGGATCAGCCGGCGGTCAGCCCGGCCGCGCGCGCCCGCTCGCCCCAGGCGGCGAGTTCGGCCAGCCAGAAGGCCTGGAACTCGGCCACGGGCCGGCCGCCTCCCGAAACGCCGTTGAACTCCCACCCCCTGCGCACCGGCTCGGCGGCCAGAGCCTCTGCCACCGCGGCGCGCAGACGCTCCGCCACGGCCGGGGCCACCCCGCGCGGGGCGTGCAGCCCATACCAGGTCTCCACCCGGATCTGCGGGAAGCCGGCCTCCGTCATGGTCGGCAGTTCGGGGAAATTGGGCGCGCGGGCCGGGCCGGTCACCGCCAGCGCCCGCACCGCCCCGGCGCGGATCTGCTGCGCCGCGGAGGGAAGCGTCTCGAACATGAAGGCGACGCGGCCCGCGATCAGATCCGGGATGGCCGGCGCGCTGCCGCGGTAGTGCACGGGCGAGAGCTCGAGCCCGGCGGCGGAGGCGAACAGCACGCCCGTCAGGTGGTGCAGCGTTCCCTGGCCGCCGGTGGCGTAGGGCGCGCCCGGATTGGCCCGCGCCCAGGCCACGAGCTCGGCGACGCTGCGGGCGGGGTGCGCGCTCGGCACGATCAGCGCATTGGGCGAGGCGCTGATGTCGGTGATGCCGGTCAGGTCCTGCGCGCTGTCGTAGGGAAGGCGCGCGATCGCCGGCAGGATCGCATGGTGCACGGCCGAGGCGAGGAAGCGGTTCGCCTCGGGCGGGGATTTCGCCACGTAGTCGGCGCCGATCGCCCCGCCGGCGCCGCCCCGGTTCTCCACCACCACCGGCTGGCCGAGGATGGCCCGGAGCGGATCGGCCAGCAGCCGCACGAGCGTATCGAGCGACCCGCCCGCGATCGAGGGCACCACAAGCACGACCGGCCGGTCGGGCCAGGGGGTTGTGGCGCCGAGCGAGGGGGCGGCCAGGGCGCCCGCGGCGGCCAGGACCAATCGGCGTCGTTTCAGCATGGCGTTCCTCCCGGACTGGCGGTGAGCCTATCATCCCCGTGCCTGGGCGTGCAGGCGGATCCGGTTGGCCCCCTCGGCGGCCTCCGTCGCGCTGCGGCCAGGCGGGGCGCCGCCCGGCGCCGGAGGGGGACCTCGCACCTCGCAGCCCCTCGCGCAGGGTCGGGGC
>JANWXJ010000124.1 GCA_025055335.1 Acetobacteraceae bacterium | reverse complement strand
GATGCGCGCGGCGACGAAGGGGCGCTCGGGCAGCGCCGCGGCGCGGGCGACGGCCAAGTGCGCGTCCCCGGGCCAGGTCCCGCCGAACCGGGGGCGGGGCCGTCGCACCCGGCCCCGCGCGCCCGGGCCCGTCAGAGGATGAAGCGCGACAGGTCGCCCGCGGCGGCGAGCGGGGCCACCTTCTCCCGCACCATCCCGGCGTCCACCACGATCTCCTCGCCGCTGCGGTCGGAGGCGGAGAAGGAGATGTCCTCGAGCAGACGCTCGAGCACGGTGGCGAGCCTGCGGGCGCCGATGTTCTCGACTCGGGCGTTGATGTCGGCGGCGATGTCGGCGATCGCCTCGATCGCATCGGGGGTGAAGCGCAGCGCGACACCCTCGGTGCCCAGAAGCGCGACATACTGCTTGATCAGGCTGTGCTCGGGCTCGGTGAGGATGCGGCGGAAATCCTCGCGCGTGAGCGCCTTGAGCTCGACGCGGATCGGCAGCCGCCCCTGCAGCTCGGGCAGCAGGTCCGACGGCTTGGCGAGGTGGAAGGCGCCGGAGGCGACGAACAGGATGTGGTCCGTCTTCACCGGGCCGTGGCGGGTGTTGACGGTGGTGCCCTCGATCAGCGGCAGCAGGTCGCGCTGCACGCCCTCGCGGCTGACGTCCCCGCCGCGGAAGCCGCCCTCGGCGGTGCGGGCGCAGATCTTGTCGATCTCGTCGAGGAAGACGATGCCGTTGTTCTCGGCATTCGCCACCGCCTCGCGCGTCAGGCGGTCCTGGTCGAGGAGGCGGTCGGACTCCTCCTGCAGCAGCAGGCCGCGCGCCTCGCGCACGGTGGCGCGCCGGCGCCTCGGCCGCGCGCCGAACATGCGGCCGAGCATCTCCTGCATGTTCTGCATCTGGATGCCCTGCGCGCCCGGCAGGTCGATCATGCCGATCGGCAGGGCCGGGGGCTCGTTCAGCTCGATCTCGATCTCTCGGTCCTCGAGCGTGCCCTCGCGCAGCAGGCGGCGGAACTTCATCCGCGTCTCGGCGGTGGCGGCGTCGCCCACCAGGGCGGAGACGAGGCGCTCCTCGGCCGCGAGTTCGGCCTTCGCCCGCACCTCCTTGCGCGCGGCGTCGCGGGCGAGCGCGATCGCGGCCTCGACCAGGTCGCGCACGATCGAATCCACGTCGCGCCCGACATAGCCCACCTCGGTGAACTTCGTCGCCTCCACCTTGAGGAAGGGGGCGTTGGCGAGCTTCGCGAGCCGCCGCGCGATCTCTGTCTTGCCGCAGCCCGTGGGCCCGATCATCAGGATGTTCTTCGGCACCACCTCCTCGCGCAGGCCCTCGGGAAGCTGCTGGCGCCGCCAGCGGTTGCGCAGCGCGATCGCAACCGCGCGCTTGGCCTCCTGCTGGCCGACGATGTAGCGGTCGAGCTCGGAGACGATCTCGCGCGGGGAGAGGTTCACGGCCTCGGGCATCACAGCGTCTCCAGCACGATGTTGCCGTTCGTGTAGACGCAGATGCCGGCGGCGATCTCCATCGCGCGCCGGGCGATCTCCTCGGCGCCGATCCCCTCGATCGGCAGCAGCGCGCGGGCGGCGGCGAGCGCGTAGTTGCCGCCCGAGCCGATGCCGATCACCGCGTCCTCCGGCTCCAGCACGTCGCCCTGGCCGGTGACGAGGAGGGAGCGGTTGGCGTCGGCCACCGCGAGCAGCGCCTCGAGCCGCCGCAGGTAGCGGTCGGTCCGCCAGTCCTTGGCCAGCTCCACCGCCGCGCGCTCGAGCTGGTCGGGGAAGCGCTCGAGCTTCGCCTCGAGCCGCTCGAGCAGGGTGAAGGCGTCGGCGGTCGCGCCGGCGAAGCCGGCCAGCACCCGCCCGCCGGCGATGCGGCGCACCTTGCGGGCGTTGCCCTTCACCACCGTCGGCCCCAGACTCACCTGCCCGTCGCCCGCCATCGCCACGCGCCCGTCCTTGCGGACGCAGAGGATGGTGGTGCCGTGCCAGCCGAGGGGGTCGTTCGTCGTGTCCATGCGGCGGAGATGGCGCGGCCGCGGCGCCGCGGCAAGCGCCGCGGCGCGCGGTAGCGGCATGGCAAGGGATCTGCGGCAGCATGGCGGGCCGGCCCCCGTGCCCCGGGATCAGACCGGATGTGCCTGTCCGTCGTGTCCCGCCTTCTGGTCGGGCTCTCGCTCGTCGGCGCCATGTCGGCCGCTCAGGCGCTGCGTGCGCTGCGGGACCGGCAGGCGGCCCTGGACAGGCTGCGCGAGCAAGCGATCGATCCGCTGCGCGACACCAAGGCGCTGCCCGACGCCTATGCCGTGTTGGTGGTGGAGATCTTGCACAAGGTGCGCAACGGCAATCCGGCACTCGCCGCGCGCTACGGCGGGCGGGGGCAGTGGTGGAGATCTTGCACAAGCTGCGCAACGGCAATCCCCGCCGGGCGGACGGGGCGAAGGATCTTGCCGCCGCGCGGCTGCTGCCGCAGGCGCGGGCGGGCTCGCCGGGTCGGCCGAGCATCGGATGGAAGCGGCGGCGCGCGAGACGTCGGCGATCTTCCCCGCGCGGGACGCGGCGGCGCTCGACCGGCTGGTGCGCGAGCGCCTCTTTGCCGCGGCCGGACCCTTCACCGAGGCGGGCGGCGCGATCTTCGTCGCCGAGGTCTCCGCCGCCGACGGCGGGGCGCGCGCACGCCGCCTGCCCGCCGCCCTTGGCGCGTCGGCGGGGCGCCGGTAGGAAGGCGCCCATGGAGCACGCCCCCCCCGCCCTCCGCCGCGTTTCGCTGCACCGCAGCACGAGCGAGACCGACATCTCCGCGACCGTCGACCTCGACGGCACGGGGCAGGCGGACATCGCCACCGGCATCGGTTTCCTCGACCACATGCTGACGGCGCTCGCCCGCCACGGGATGCTCGACATCACGCTGCGCGCCAAGGGCGACCTGCACATCGACTTCCACCACACCACCGAGGATGTCGGCATCGTGCTCGGCCAATGCGTGCGCGCCGCACTCGGCGACAAGCGCGGCATCCGCCGCTTCGGCCAGGCACTGGTGCCGATGGACGAGGCGCTGGTGGAAGCCGCGATCGACATCTCGGGCCGCCCGTTCCTGGCCTTCGCCGCCACCTTCCCGCGCGACAAGGTGGGCGGGATGGATTCCGAACTGTTCGAGGAGTTCTTCCGCGCCTTCGCCACCAACGCCGCGATCACGCTGCACGTCACGCAGAAGGCGGGGACCAACACGCACCACATCGCGGAAGCCTGCTTCAAGGCGCTGGCGCGGGCGCTGCGCATGGCGGTCGAGCCGGATCCGCGCGCCGCCGGCGCCATCCCCTCGACGAAGGGGAGCCTCTCGGGCTGATGCGCGTCTGGACCATCCACGCCCCGGCCGCGCCGCCCGCCTCGGTGCCGGTCACGGCACCGCGGGGGCCGGTCGCGCTGGTGCGCGAGGGCTTCTCCTGGCTCGCCCTCCTTGCCCCGCTGCCGTGGTTCCTGTGGCAGCGCATGTGGCTGGTCGCCGCGCTGTGGACGTCGGCTGCGGTGATCGCCGCGCTGCTTCTGCCGGAGGCGCTGCTGCCCTGGGTGGCGGCGGCGGTGCAGATCCTGACGGCCTTCCACGCCCGCGACCTGCAGCGCTGGACGCTGGCGCGGCGGGGGCTCGTGCCGCAGGGCGTGATCGCGGCGCGCAACCTCGATGCAGCGATCGCGCGGCTGGCGGAACTTCGGCCGGACCTCGGCCGCGCCGCGCTCGCCAGCGGGGGCGTGCGATGATGCGGATCGCCGTCGTCGATCCCGGTTCCGGCAACCTCGCCTCGCTGACTCGCGCCCTGGCCCGGGCGGGCGAGATCGCCGAGCGCGCCGTGGAGGTGCGGGTGACGACCGATACCGCGACGGTCGCCGCCGCCGACCGCATCCTGCTGCCCGGCCAGGGCGCCTTCGCCGCCTGCCGCGCCGGGCTCGACGCGCTGCCCGGCATGGTGGACGCGCTGGAGACGGAAGTGCGCGGCCGCGGCAAGCCCTTCCTAGGGATATGCGTCGGCATGCAGCTGATGGCCGGGCGCGGGCTCGAGCACGGGGAGACCCCCGGCCTCGGCTGGTTCCGCGGAGAGATCGCGCGGCTGCCCGCCACCGGCCTGCCGCTGCCGCAGATGGGCTGGAACAGCCTCGATTTCACGCCCGGCGCGCACCCGCTGCTCGATGGCCTGAAGCGCGGCGCCCACGCCTATTTCGTGCATTCCTACGGCTTCGCCGGCCACGACTTCGAGGATGTCGTCGCCCGCACGGACTACGGGGGGCCGGTGGTGGCGATGATCGCCCGCGGCAACCTCGCCGGCACGCAGTTCCATGTGGAGAAGTCGGGCCTCGTCGGCCTGCGCATCCTGGCCAACTTCCTGGCGTGGGAGCCGTGATGGGCGGAACCGCGACGGCGCATGCGCTGTCGGTCGAGCGTGCGGAGTCGCTCTCCGACGCCGACCTTGCCGACCTGTGCGAGGCGACGGATGCCGCGATCATCGCGGGCGGCGGCTTCGGCTGGGTGGAGCCGCAGGGGCGGGAGGTGCTCTCGCGCCATTTCCGCGGCGTTCTGCTGGTGCCAGAGCGGGAGCTGTTCCTCGCCCGGCTGGATGGCGTCGTGGTCGGCTCGGCGCAGCTTCTCCGGCCGCCGCGCAACAACGAGGCGCAGGCCTTCTCCGCCACCCTCGCCCATGTCTATCTCGCGCCCTATGCGCGCGGGCACGGGCTCGCGCGGCTGCTCGTGCAGCGCGTCGAGGAGCGCGCAGCCGCCCTCGGCCACCGCGTGCTGAACCTCGACGTGCGGGCGACGCAGAAGGACGCGATCGCGCTGTTCGAGGGCCTCGGCTATATCCGCTGGGGCACGCACCCGGCCTATGCGCGGGTGAAGGGCCAGACGGTGGCAGGGCAATTCTATTACAAGCCGCTCGACACTGCGCGCGGCCGGCCGATGGGCGACATCCTGGGCGGCGCCGAGGGCGCATGAGCCTGACGCTCTATCCGGCGATCGACCTCAAGGGCGGGCAGGTCGTCCGCCTCGCGCGCGGGGAGATGGACCGGGCGACCGTCTATTCCGCCGATCCGGCGGCGCAGGCCCGCGCCTTCGCAGACGCCGGCTTCTCCTGGCTGCATGTGGTGGACCTGGACGGCGCCTTCGCCGGCCGCCCGGCGAACGCCGAGGCGGTGCGCGGCATCCTCGCCGCCGTGCCGGGGGCGAAGGTGCAGCTCGGGGGCGGGATCCGCAGCATGGCGGTGGCGGAAGCCTGGCTTGCCGCCGGCGTGGCGCGCATCATCCTCGGCTCGGCGGCGGTGAAGGACCCGGCGTTTGCCCGCGCCGCCTGCCGCGCCTTCCCGGGCCGCGTCGCCCTCGGGATAGACGCCAAGGACGGCATGGTGGCGACCGAAGGCTGGGCCGAGGTGTCGGACGTGCCGGCGGTCGAACTCGCCCGCCGCTTCGAGGATGCCGGGGCGGCCGCCATCATCACCACCGACATCGCGCGCGACGGCATGCTTTCGGGCGTGAACGTCGAGGCCACCGCCGCCATGGCGCGGGCAGTGAGCGTCCCCGTCATCGCCTCCGGCGGCATCGCCGGTGTGGCCGACATCATCGCGCTGCGAGAGGCGAAGGCCGGGATCGCGGGCGCGATCCTCGGCCGGGCGCTCTACGAAGGGCGGCTCACGCCCGCCGAGGCGCTGGCCGCCGCGGCCTGAGCGCCGGCGCAGGC
>JANWXJ010000179.1 GCA_025055335.1 Acetobacteraceae bacterium | reverse complement strand
GCGGCCTATCTCGACGCCGCGGGCTGGGTGTGGGGCGGCGCGCTGCTCGCGCGCGCGGCCAAGGCGGAGGCGTCGCTCGCCCCGCTCGCCGCCTTCTATCTCGCCCGCCTGCTGCCGCGCGCCGAGTCGCGCTGCCGAGAGGTCGAGGCGGGGGAGGCCGTGCTCGCGCTGTAGCCAGCCCCTTGCCGGATGCGCCGACCGCCCGACCTTGAAGGGGCCGCACCACAGGCCGAGATGCCGAACCGCAGATGAACGCGACACTGCCCGCCCCCTCGCTCCAGCGCGATAGGCCGCGCGTCGCCGTGATCGGCGCCGGGCCCGGCGGGCTTGCCGCGGCGCTGCTGCTTGCCGCCCGCGGCGCCCGCGTCGTGGTGTTCGAGAAGGACGGGGCGGTCGGCGGGCGCACGCGCACCATCACCGCCCCCGGCGGCTACCGCTTCGACCTCGGCCCGACCTTCTTCCTCTATCCCGAGATCCTCGGCTCGATCCTCGCCGAATGCGGCACGCGGCTCGAGGACGAGATCGCGCTCACCCGGCTCGATCCGCAATACCGGCTGTGGTTCGAGGAGGGCGGGATCGCCCTCGACGCGACACCCGACCTTTCGCGGCTCGAGGCGGAGGTGGCGAAGCTCAGCCCCGCCGACGCCGCCGGCATCCGCCCCTTCATGGCGGAGAACCGGGCGAAGTTCGAGCGCTTCAGGCCGATCCTCGGGCGCGCCTTCCCGGGGCTCCTCGACTTCGTCAAGCCGGACATGCTGAGAAGCCTGCCGCTGATGCGCCCGCACCTGACGGTGGATGCCGACCTCAGGCGCCGCTTCCGCGATCCGCGCGTCCGGCTCGCCTTCTCCTTCCAGACGAAATACCTGGGCATGAGCCCGTTCCGGTGCCCGTCCCTGTTCACCATCCTCTCCTTCCTCGAATACGAATACGGCGTGTTCCACCCGAGGGGCGGCTGCGGCGCGGTGTCGGAAGCGATGGCGCGGGTGGCAGAGCGCCTCGGCGTCGAGTTCCGCCTCTCCACCCCGGTCGAACGGATCGTCTTCCAGGGCAGGCGCGTGGTGGGCATCGAGGCCGGCGGCCGCCTCTGCCGCGCCGAGGCGGCGGTGATGAACGCCGATTTCGCCTACGCCATGCCGGAACTCGTGCCGGAGCGCCTGCGCCCGCGCTGGACCGACCGGCGCATCGCCGAGGCGCGCTATTCCTGCTCGACCTTCATGCTCTACCTCGGCATCGAGGGCGCGGTGCCCGAGGCGGCGCACCACACCATCGTGCTGGCGAAGGACTACCTGCGGAACATCGGCGAGATCGAGCGCGGCATCATCCCGGAGGAGCCTTCCTTCTACCTGCACAACCCCGCCGTCACCGATCCCTCCATGGCGCCCCCCGGCCACTCGGCGCTCTATCTGCTGATCCCGGTGCCGAACCTGCGGGGCGGGGCGGATTGGGAGCGCGAGGCCCCGCGCTACCGCGAGGTGGCCTTCCGACGCCTCGCCGCCCTCGGCATCCGCGACCTCGAGCCGCGCATCCGCTTCGAGAAGACCGTGACGCCGGCCGACTGGCGCGACCGCTACGGCGTCGGGTTCGGGGCCACCTTCAACCTCTCCCACGATCTCGGGCAGATGATGTGCTTCCGCCCGGGCAACCGCTTCGCCGGCGTCGAGGGGCTGTATCTCGTCGGCGGCGGCACCCACCCCGGCAGCGGCCTGCCGGTGATCTACGAGGGCGCGCGCATCAGCGCGGGCCTGTTGTGCGAGGATTTCGGCCTGCCGCAGCGCGCCCCGGCGGCGCATGCCGCGCGGCTCGCCGCCGAGTGAGCAAGGGAGGCTTCGCGATGAGCCGGAAGGTGGTGGTGATCGGCGGTGGCCTGGGCGGCCTCGCCGCGGCGGCGGTGGCGGCGGCGCGCGGCCACAGCGTGACGCTGTTCGACAAGAACCCCTGGCTCGGCGGCAAGGCGGCGGTGCTGCACCTCGAGGCCCCCGACGGCTCGCGCTTCCGCTTCGACATGGGCCCGACGATCCTGACGGTGCCGCGGGTGCTGCGGCGGATCTACGCCGAGGCCGGGCGCGACCTCGCCGCCGAGCTGCCGATGCTGCGGCTCGATCCGCAGTGGCGCTGCTTCTTCGACGACGGCACGCGGATCGACCTGCTCGAGGACGTGGAGGCGATGGCGGCCGAGATGGACCGCTTCGCCCCCGGCCGCGGCATGGGCGAGGGCTACCGCGCCTTCCAGCGCCTCGCGCGCCACCTGCACGGCGTGTCGGAGAGGTTCTTCTTCTGGAAGCCGGTCGAGAGCATCGGCGACACGCTGAACTGGAAGCGGAACCTCAATCCCGACACCATGCGCGACGTGCTGTCTCTGCGCATGGGCCAGACGGTCGCGAAGGTGATCCGCGGCAAGGTGCCGGACGAGCGGCTGGCGCAGATGCTCGACCATTTCTGCCAGTATGTCGGCTCCTCGCCCTATCTCGCGCCCGCCGTGCTGTGCTCGATCGGCGACATGCAGGCCTCGGAGGGCGTGTGGTACCCGAAGGGCGGCACGCGCGCGGTGGCCGAGGGCCTCGCCGACCTCGCCGCATCCCTCGGGGCGGATCTGCGCCCTGGCGTGGAAGTGACGGGGCTCGACATCGAGGACGGCGCGGTGAAGGGCGTGGTCGCCGGCGGCGAGCGCATCGCGGCGGACGCCGTCATCTCCAACATGGACGCGATCCGCACCTACGGCGAACTCGTCGCCGGGCCGGTCGGGCAGGCCTACCGGAAGAAGGGCTACGAGCCGGCCTGCAGCGGCGTCGTGCTCTATCTCGGCCTCAAGCGGCGCTACGACCACCTCGCGCACCACTGCTTCGTGTTCTCGCGCGACGCCGAGGAGGAGTTCGACGCCATCTACCGCAAGGGCGAACCCGCGCCCGACCCGACCGCCTATCTCGCCGCCACCTCCTGCTCCGACGACACCACCGCGCCCCCGGGCGGGGAGGCGCTCTATGTGCTGGTCCACACCCCGTATCTCCGCCCGCACCACGACTGGTCGAAGATGTTCGCCCCCTACCGGCGGAAGATCCTCGACAAGCTCAAGCGCACCGCCGGCCTCGAGGACATCGAGGAGCGAATCGTCGTCGAAAGCGCGCTGACGCCCGCCGACATCCACGAGCGCTACAGGGTGCTGAACGGCGCGATCTACGGGCTTGCCTCGCACGGGTCCTTCACCGGCGCCTTCAAGCCGGGCAACCGCTCGAAGCACATCAAGGGCCTCTATCTCTGCGGCGGCTCCGCGCATCCTGGGCCGGGGATGCCGATGGTGATGATGTCCGGCTGGATCGCGGCGGATGCGATGGACCGCGATTGCGGCGGGCGCGGCATGAGCGAGGCCGCCGACCTCGCCGGCCGGCGCGAGGCCGATCTGCCGCGGGCGGCGGAGTAGCGTGACGGGGCTGCGCCCGGGGCCAGCCGGCGGCGCGCCCGGCGCGGCGGAGCCCTCGCCGGCGCAACTGTTCTCGCCGGGGATGCACCGCTTCTTCCTGCGCGTCTTCCGCCGCTTCCTCGGGCAGCACATGCGCGCGCTGCGGCTTGCCGCCTGGGGAGAGCCGCAGGCGCCCGCGGGCCGGCCGCTCGTGGTGTTCGCCAACCACCCCTCCTGGTGGGACGGCGTGGCCTTCACGCTGCTCTCGGCCGCGCTGTTCCCGGGGCGGCGCATGTTCGTGCCGATGGATGCCGAGGCGCTGTCGCGCTACGCCTTCTTCAGGCGCCTCGGCGTGTTCGGGGTGGAGCAGAACAGCCCGCGCGGGGCAGTGTTCTTCCTGCGCCAGGCGCGGGCGCTGCTGGCCGAGCCCTCGCACATGCTGTGGATCAACGCCCCCGGCCGCTTCCAGGACGCGCGCGAACGCCCGGTCGTCATCGCGCCTGGCCTCTTGCGCCTGCCGGAGCTCGCGCCCGATGCGGCGTTCCTGCCGCTCGCGCTGGAAATGCCCTTCTGGACCGAACGCAAGGCCGAGCTGCTGGCCGCCTTCGGCCCGCCGATCGAGGGCGCCCTGCTTGCCGCCCTCCCGCGCGAGGCCCGGCGAGAAGCGCTGCGCGAGGCGCTCACCGCCACCATGGACCGCCTCGCCGCCGACGCCATCGCCCGCGATCCCGCGCGCTTCCGCACCCTCGAGCAGGGGAAGGAGGGCATGGGCGGCATCTACCAGGCGTGGCAAAGGCTGCGCGCGACCCTCCGCGGCGAGGCCTTCGACCCGAGACACGACCGACGCGCATGACCGCCCTCGAGATCCTCGCCTTCGCGCTCGCCCTGGTGCCGGTGACGATCGGCATCCCCGGGCTGCTGCTGCTCGCCCGCGCGCAGGGCACGCCGCCCGAGGGCACGCGCGTCTCGATCCTGATCCCGGCGCGCGACGAGGAGGCGAACATCGCCGCCTGCCTCGAGGCGGCCGCCGCCTCCCGCTGCGTCGAGGTCGAGATCCTGGTGATGGACGACGGCTCGACCGACCGCACCGCCGGGATCGTGCGCGAATACGCCGCGCGCGACCCGCGCATCCGCCTGCTCTCCTGCCCGCCCCTGCCGCCCGGCTGGACCGGCAAGGTGCATGCCTGCCAGCGGCTGGCCGACGCCGCCAGCGGCACCCACCTGCTGTTCCTGGACGCCGACGTGCGGCTCGAGCCCGACGCGGCGGCGGCGATGGCGGCGCACGCGCAGAAGCATGGCGTCGCGCTCGTTTCCGGCGTGCCGCGCCAGATCATCGGCAGCCCGGGCGAGGCGCTGACGGTGCCGATGATCAACCTGCTGATGCTCTGCTACCTGCCGGGAGCGGGCCGCGCCTTCACGAGGCACCCTGGCTTCGCCGCCGCCACCGGCCAGTTGCTCCTGGCGGAGGCTGGGGCCTACCGCGCCGCCGGCGGGCACGAGGCGGTGCGGCAGCGGCTGCACGACGGCATCGCGCTGGCACGGCGGATGCGCGCCTGCGGCTTCCGCACCGAGATCGTGGACGGATCGGCGCTCGCCTCCTGCCGGATGTACACCGGCTTCGCGCAGTCCTGGCGCGGGTTCCTCAAGAACGCGCATGAGGGGATGGCGACGCCGGTCGGCCTGCCGGTGTGGACGCTGCTGCTCGCCGGCGGCCATATCCTGCCCTGGCTGCTGCTGCCGGCGCCGCTCGCCTTCGCCGCGCTGTGCTGTTCGGTGTGCATGCGCGTCGGCGTCACGCTGCGGATGGGGGAGCCCGCCTGGACGATCCTGCTGCATCCGGCGACGGTCGCGGTCGCGCTCGCGATCCAGTGGGCCTCCCTCCTGCGGCGGCTCTGCGGGCGGCCGGCGCAGTGGCGGGGCCGCGCCTATGCGGCCGGAGGGGGGCCGTGAGCCACCCTCTCGCCGCCGGCCCGCCGACGCGCGGCCCGAACAGCGAGAACTTCCCGACCGCCTCGCTGCTGCTCGCGCCGCCGGTGCGCGCCAGGGTGCTGGCCTTCTACCGCTTCGTGCGGCTGGCCGACGACATCGCCGACAGCCCCGGCCTGCCGCCCGAGGAGAAGCTCCGGCGCCTCGACGTGCTCGAGGCCGCGCTCTCCGATCCCGCCACGGCCGTGCCGGAGGCCGCGGCCCTCGCCGCCGCCGGCGCCGGGACGGAGGAGGCGCGGCGGATGCTCTCGGCCTTCCGCCAGGACGCGACGCAGCACCGCTACCCGGACTGGGCCGCGCTGCTCGACTACTGCAGCCGCTCCGCCGCCCCGGTCGGGCGCTTCCTGCTCGCGGTGCATGACGAGCGCGCCGACGCCATCCCCGCCGCAGACGCCCTCTGCGCCGCGCTGCAGATCCTGAACCACCTGCAGGACCTCTCCCCCGACCGCGACCGCCTCGGCCGCGTCTATCTGCCCGAACCCTGGCTCGAGGAGGCCGGCGGCGAGGCGCGCTTTTTCACGGACGCCGCCGCCCGCCGCCCCGTGCTCGACGCCGCGCTCGACCGCTGCGAGGCGCTGCTCGATTCCGCCTCCTCTCTGCCGCGCCTGCTGCGCTCGGCGCGGCTTCGCCTGCAGTCGGCCGTCACGCTCGCGCTCGCCCGGCGCCTCCTCTCCCGCCTGCGCGCGGCCGATCCGATCACCACCCGCGTCGCGCTGACGCGAGCAGACTTCGCCGCCGCCTTCGCCCGCGCCCTGCTCGGCGCGCCCTCGGATGCCGCCATCGTCCGCGCCCGCGTCGCCGCCGCGCGTTCCTCCTTCGCGCTCGGCATGGCCTCCCTCCCCGCGCCGCGCCGGCGCGCGCAACACGCGCTCTATGCCTTCTGCCGCGCGGTGGACGACATCGCCGACGCCACCCTGCCAGAGGCCGAGAAGCGCCGCTTCCTCGCCGCGTGGCGGGCGAAACTGGATGCGCCAGACTGCGCCCTCTCCCGCGCCTTCGCCGAGGCCTGCGCCGCCTACGCCATCCCGCGCAGCGAGCCCGAGGCGATGATCGCGGGCATGGAGACCGACGCCACGCCGCGGCTGCGGCTGCCCGACATGGCGGCCTTCGACCTCTACTGCCGGCAGGTCGCGGGCAGCGTCGGGGCGATGAGCGTGCGCATCTTCGGCGCCCCAGAGGCGGAAGGCTTCGGCCTCCTGCTCGGCCGCACGCTGCAGATCGTGAATGTGCTGCGCGACCTCGACGAGGACGCCGCGCGCGAGAGGGTCTATCTGCCGCGCGACCTGCTCGCCGCCCATGGCGTGCCGCAGCCGGTGCTGGACGGCCCCGCCCCGGCGCTGCTCGCCCATCCGCGCACCGCCGCCGCCGCCCGGGCGCTCGCCGCCCGCGCCGAAGCGGGCTTCGCCGAGGCCGAAGCCATGCTCCGCCACCTCGACCCGCGCCCGCTGCTGCCCGCGCGCATCATGCTCTGGGGCTACCGGCGGCTGCTTTCCCGGCTGATCGCCCGGGGCTTCGGCCCGCCGCGCGAACGCCCGCGCCTGTCGCCGGTGGAGAAGGCGCGCATGGCCGCCTTCGCCCTCCGCCTCGCCGCGCCATGATGCCGCCGGCGCCGCCCGGCGCCTGCCCGTTCGGCCGCGACGCCAAGGGCCTCGTCCACGTCGTCGGCGCGGGCGTCGCCGGCCTCGCCGCCGCGCTCTTCCTGGCGGAGCGCGGCGTTCCCGTCGCCCTGCACGATGCCGCGCCCGCGGCCGGGGGCCGCGCTCGCGCCCTGCCCGACGGCACCGACAACGGCACCCACGCGCTGCTCTCCGCCAACCGCGCGGCTCTCTCCTTCCTGGTGCGCAGCGGCGCCCGCGAGGGCTGGGTGGAGCCGGAGCCCGCGGGGCTGCCGCT
>JANWXJ010000099.1 GCA_025055335.1 Acetobacteraceae bacterium | reverse complement strand
GGGGTCCTCGAACAGCGCCCAGTCCTCGGCCGCGAGCAGCGCGCGCAGCCGCGCGAAGGCCTCGGCCGGCGGCTCCTCGCCCGCCATCTCGTGCCGCCAGGCCCCGCCCTCCAGCGGCGCCACGGCGCACCAGGCGGCGAGATCGGCGCCGAGGCGGCGCGGGGCGAGGAGGAAGCCATGCCAGGCGGCCTCGAAGGGCGTGACGCGCAGCGGCGTGTGCTTGAGCTCGGGCTGGCCGGAGACGGGATCGGTCGCGGCGATCATCGCCCCGTTCACCCGCGCGGCGGGGGCGAACTGCGCGGTCCAGTGCATGGGCGCGAAGGCGGTGCCGCGCCGCTGCCCGGCATCGAGGAGGAGGCGGAAGACGCCGCCGCCCACCGGGGTCTCCGCCCGCACCAGCATGCCCGCCGCGAGGCCCTCGGCATCCTCGGGGTGCAGCGTCAGCGTCGGCTCGGGGTGCTGGGCCATCAGCCGTGGCACGCTGCCGGTGCGCGTCATCATGTGCCACTGGTCGCGCAGCCGGCCGGTGAGCAGGCGCAGCGGGAAGCGCGCATCGGGCTGCGCGGCGGGGGCGCGGAAGGGGGTGGGGATCAGCCGCGCCCGGCCGCAGAGCGCGCCGCCTTCGGCGAAGAAGCGCGCGGCGCGCGCGCCCTGTGCGGGCACGGGCCAGCGCGTCGGCTCCAGCGCGTCATAGGCGGCGTCGGACAGCCCCGCGAGGCCGCTGATGTCGAAGAGGCGTGCCGCGGGGCGCGCGAGGCCCGTCACCGCCGCGTGCTCGCGGAAGATCGCCGCCGGCCCCTCCCAGGCGAAGGCCGCGCCGAAGCCGAGGCGCCGCGCCACCTCCGCCACCGCCCACCAGTCGGGCCGCGCCGCGCCGGGCCAGGGCAGGAAGGGGCGCTGCCGGCTGATCACGCGCTCGGAGTTGGTCACGGTGCCGTCCTTCTCGCCCCAGGCGAGGGCGGGCAGGCGCACATGGGCGAAGCCGGCCGTGTCGCTCTGCGCGCTGGTCTCGCTGACGACGAGGAAGGGTGCTGCGGCCAGCGCCGCGCGCACCTGCTCGCCCTCGGGCAGGGAGACGGCGGGGTTCGTCGCCATCACCCAGAGCGCGCCGATGCGCCCCTCGCCGAGGGCGCGGAAGAGCTCCACCGCCTTGAGGCCGGGCCGGGCGGCGAGGCGCGGCAGCCCCCAGAAGCCGCGCAGCGCCGCATGCTCCTCCGGCACGTCGAAGCGCAGATGCCCGGCGAGCATGGTGGCGAGCGCGCCCACCTCGCGCCCGCCCATGGCGTTGGGCTGGCCGGTGACGCTGAAGGGCCCCATGCCGGGCCGGCCGATGCGCCCGGTGTAGAGGTGGCAGTTCAGGATGGCGTTGGCCTTGTCCGTGCCCGCGCTCGACTGGTTCACGCCCTGGCTCCAGAGCGTCACGGTGCGCTCGGTGCCGCACCAGGCCTCGAGGAAGGCCGCGAGCAGCGCGGGATCGAGGCCGGTGAGCCGCGCCGCCTCGGGTGCGAGGGCGCGCGCCGCCGCGAGCGTGTCCTCGGCCCCTTGCGTGTGCGCGGCGAGATAGGCGGCGTCGCCCAGGCCGCGCCGCTCCAGCTCCGCGAGCAGGGCGGCGAAGAGCGCGACGTCGCTGCCGGGCGCCAGCGGCAGGTGCAAATCCGCCCCCTCGCAGCTCGCGGTGCGGCGCGGGTCCACGACGATGAGGCGCATCGCGGGCCGCGCCGCCTTCGCCGCCATCACGCGCTGGAACAGCACCGGGTGGCACCAGGCGAGGTTGCTGCCGACCAGCACCAGCAGGTCGCACTGCTCCAGGTCTTCATAGGTGCCGGGCACCACGTCCTCGCCGAAGGCGCGGGTGTGCGCCGCCACCGCGCTCGCCATGCACAGGCGCGAGTTGCTGTCGATGTTCGCGGTGCCGAGCACGCCTTTCGCGAACTTGTTGGCCGCGTAGTAGTCCTCGGTGAGGAGTTGCCCCGAGACGTAGAGCGCCACACCCTCGGGGCCGAGCCGCTCGAGCGCGGTGCGGAAGCCCTCGGCCACCGCATCCAGCGCCGCCTCCCAGGAGGCGCGCCGCCCGTTCACCTCCGGATGCAGCAGCCGCCCGGTCAGCGCGAGCGTCTCACCGAGCGCCGCGCCCTTGCTGCACAGCCGCCCGAGATTCGCAGGGTGCGCGGGATCGCCCGCGATGGCCGCACCGCCCGCGCCGTCGGGCGTGGCGCGCAGCCCGCAGCCCACGCCGCAATAGGGGCAGGTGGTGCGGATGCCGGAGGCGAGCAGGCCGCCGTCCATCTCAATACACGTCCCGCAGGTAGCGGCCCTGGCGCGCCAGCGCCACGATCCAGTCGCGCGCCTGCTCGGCCCCGAGGCCGCCCTCGGTCTGCGCCACCTCGCGCAGCGCCGCGTCCACGTCCTTCGCCATGCGCTGCGCGTCGCCGCAGACGTAGAGATGCGCGCCCTCCTGCAGCCAGCGCCACAGATCGGCCGCCTCCTCGCGCATGCGGTGCTGCACGTAGTCCTTGCGCGCCCCCTCGCGCGACCAGGCGAGCGAGAGGCGCGAGAGCGTGCCCTGCGCAAGCCAGGCTTCGATCTCCGCGCCGAAGAGGAAGTCGGTCGCGCGGCGGCGGTCGCCGAAGAACAGCCAGGCGCGGCCCGTGATGCCCTGGGCCGCGCGGTGCTGGAGGAAGGCGCGGAAGGGCGCGATGCCGGTGCCCGGGCCGATCATGATCACGGGCGTGGCCGGGTCGGCCGGCAGGCGGAAATGGCTGCTCTGCACCTCGGCGCGCAGCGGCTGATCGGGCGTGGCGCGGAAGGCGAGATGGCAGGAGGCCACGCCGTCGCGCGCGCGCCCGCGCCGCATCTCGCGCACCACGCCGACGCAGAGCTCCACCCTCTCGCCCACCGCGAGCGGCGAGGAGGCGATGGAATAGAGCCGCGGCTTGAGCGCCGGCAGGCTGTCGAGCAGCGCCTGCAGCGGCGGGCGGGCGGAGGGGAAGGCTTCGAGCAGGTCGAGCAGGTCCGCCCCCTCGGGCTCCGCGCCCTCCTCGCCCTCGGCCAGCGCGCGCAGCGCCGCGGCGTGGGGCGCATGCGTCGCCGCGCCGGCGAGCAGATCGAGCGTGCGGTCGAGCGGGCGGGCGATGTCGAGCACGCGCGAGAGCGCCTCGACGAGCGGCATCTCCGCGCCGCCCGCGCGCACCGGCGTCTCCGGCGCGGCGCGCAACGCGCCGATGACGGCGGCGACCAGCGCCGGATCGTTCGGGCAGTGCAGCGCCAGGCTGTCGCCCGGCTCGTAGCGCAGCCCGCTGCCGGCGAGGTCGAGCACCACATGGCGCACGTCCTTGTCCGAACCCTCGCCGGTGATCCGCGTCGCGGAGAGGACGGGGATGGGCACGCCCTTGCGCGCCGGGGCGGCCGGCGCGGCCGCGGCCGGCGCGGCGGCGGGGGCCTCGGCGAGCAGGGCCTTCAGCGCCTTCTGCGTCGCCTTCGCGCCGGGCACGCAGAGCGCGGTGGAGGTCTCCGCGCCGCTGGCCAGCGCCTCGGCATAGGTCCGGCAGAGATAGCCGCACTGGCCGCAGTCGAGCTGCGCCATCGCCGCCATCAGCCGCCGCGCGAGCGGCCGCCCCTCGGCGAGGCGCAGCCGCTCCTCCAGCTCGAGCGCGGGGTCGTGCCAGGGGAAATCCTCCGCGGGTGGCGGCGGCGCGGGCGAGGCGTTGGGTGCGGCGGCCTCGGCACCGCCGTAGAGCCCGGCGAGGAAGCCGTTGAGCCAGGCGCGCTGCGCCGGGGTGAAGGGCGCGCTGTCCGGGATGACCGGCACCGGCGCGGGGCCGGGGAAGGCGGCTGGGATGATCGCGTTCATGCCATCTCCTCCGTGCCCGCGGCGGCGAGCGCGGCCAGCGCCGCCTCCTCGTGGCGGGCGCAGAAGGCGTGGAAACTCTCCCCCGGCGCGCGCGCGGCGAGCCAGCCCTGCAGCAGCGCCAGCACCCTCGGGCCGAGCGCCTCGGCCGGCACCTTGGGCAGGATCAGCCGGCCGATCTTCTGCTCCGGCCCCGCGCCGCCCCCGACATGGAGGTCATAGCCCTCCACCATCTCCTCGCCGCGCTCGACCTTGGCGCCGAGCAGGCCGATGTCGGCGACATAGTGCTGTGCGCAGGAATGGTGGCAGCCGGTGAGGTGGATGTTGATCGGCCGGTCGAGGGTGAGACGCGCCTCCAGGAAATCGGCCAGCTCCGCCGCGTGGCGCTTGGTGTTGCTGGCGGCGAACTTGCAGCCCGCATTGCCGGTGCAGGCGACGAGCCCGCCGCGGATCGCGCTCGCCTCGTGGGTGAGGCCGAGGGCGGCGATGGCCTCCAGAGCGGCGGGCAGCGCGGCCTCCGGCACGTCGCTCAGCAGCAGGTTCTGCCACACCGTCAGCCGCAGCGTGCCCGAGCCGAAGCGGCGGGCGATGTCGGCGAGGCCGCGCAGCCGCCCGGCCGAGAGCCGCCCCACCGGCGTGACCACGCCGATGTAGAACAGCCCCGCCTGCTTCTGCGGGTGAACGCCGACATGGCCGTGCTTGAGTGGCGGCGCGGGCGGGCGCAGTGCCGCCTCCTCCATCCGCTCGAGCGGCGCGCCGAGGCGCTGCTCGACCAGGGCGAGGAAGGCCTCCACCCCCATGCGGTCCAGCACGTATTTCAGCCGCGCCTTGCGGCGATCCGTCCGGTCGCCCTCGGCGATGAAGACGCGCAGGATGGCGTCGCAGACCCGCACCACCTCCTCCGGCCGCACCACCACGCCGGTGCCGCGCGCGAAGTCGCGATGGCCGGTGATGCCGCCCAGGGCGAGGCGGAAGCGCGGGCCGCGCTCCGTCTCCACCGCCGTGAGACTGATGTCGTTCGTCTCCTGCAGCACCTCGACGCGCCCGCCGCCGGCCAGCGCGATGTTGAACTTGCGCGGCAGGGCGTAGAGGTCGCGCGTGTGCAGGATGTGGTGGTGCAGCGCGCGCAGGATGGGGCGCGTGTCGATCACCTCGGCGGGGTCTATGCCCGCGGTCGGGCTCGCGGTGATGTTGCGGACATTGTCCGCCCCGGTGCCGCGCGGCAGCAGGCCGAGATCGCCGAGGCGCATCACCACCTCCGGCCCCTTCGCCGCCGGGATTTCGCGCAGCTGCAGGTTGGCGCGGGTGGTGATGTCGGCGTAGCCGCCCGCGCACGCCTCGGCGATGGCGGCGATGCCCTCCATCTGGTGCGCGGAGAGGATGCCGCCCGGGATGCGCAGCCGGCACATGAAGGCCTCCTGCGCGGGGCCGACGAAGAAGAGCCCGTGCCAGCGGCCGAGGAAGTCGTCCATCGGCTTGGGGAAGACGCCCGCCTCGGCGCGGGCGGTGATCTCGTCCCAGCGGTCGAGCGGGTGCCTGGCGCGCTTCGCCTCCTCCTGCGGCGTGAGGGCGCCGCCGCGCGCGAGCGTCGCGTCCTGCGCGGCGCGCAGCGCGTCGGGCGGCATGCCGCCGGGCTCGGCGCCCTGGGGCCGCAGCGTGCCGCGCCGCGCCTCCACGCCGGCCATGAAGCCCTTGAGGTATTCCTGCTGCTCCGTGGTGAAGGGCATGTCCGTCATCACGTGGCCTCCTGGAAGGCGGGGCCGAAGGCGAGGGTGGCGCGCAGCGGCGCCACCGCGCGGCCCGATGCGATGAGATCGAGGAAGAAGGGCGCGTCGGCGGTGTCGCCACAGAGCACCGCCCCGACCAGCCGCCCCTCGCGCAGCCACAGCCGGCGATGGCGGCCGGCCGCGGCGTCGGTGAGGGTGATGGCCTCGGCATCGGGTGGGGCGATCTCGCCCGCCGACCAGACGGCGAGGCCCGCGACCTTCAGCGTCGCGGGCTCGGGGCGCGGCCGGTAGCGCGCGGCCTCGCCGCGCAGCGTCGCCGCCGCCACCTCGGCCATGGCGAGGGCCGGGGCGACGAGGCCGCTGACCATGCCCTCATGCTCGGCGCAGTCGCCGATGGCCAGCACATCGGGCGCGCTCGTGCGCATCGCCGCGTCCACCAGGATGCCGCGCCCGACCGCGAGCCCCGCCTCCCGCGCCAGCGCCACGCGCGGCCGCACGCCGACCGCCATCACCACCATCGCGGCCGGCAGCCGCGTGCCGTCGGCGAGGCGCAGCGCCTCGACGCGGCCCCTGCCCTCGATCGCCTCCGTGCGCGCCGGCATGGCGAAGCCGAGACCCCGCGCGGCGGCGAGCTGGCGGGCGAGCAGCGCGCCCGCCTCGGCGTCGAGCTGCCGCTCCATCAGCCAGGCGGCGGCGTGCACCACCCTCACCCGCGCCCCGGCCTCGGCCAGCGCCGCGGCGGCCTCGAGGCCCAGAAGGCCGCCGCCGATGACGACGACGGGCATCCCGCGCGCGAGCCATCGGCGCATGCCCAGCACATCGGCGAGGCTGCGATAGGCGAAGACGCCGGGAAGCTCCGCCCCGGGCAGGGGCAGGCGCAGCGGCTCCGCGCCGAGGGCGAGCACCGCGCGGTCGAAGCCGATCGCCTCGCCGTGCGCGGTCAGCGCGTGCCGCGCGCCGGGGTCGAGGGAGGCGATCCGCAGGCCCGGGCGGAAGCGGATGCCGAGCGCGCGCAGCCGCGCCGCGTCATGGGTGATGAGGGCGCCCGCCTCCGCCTCGCCCGAGAGCAGGCGGCCCAGCGCCACGCGGTCATAGGGCAGCGCCCGCTCCTCGCCGCAGAGGATCACCTCCGCGCCCGCCGCGGCGGCGCGCTCGGCGCAGCGCATGCCGGCCGGCCCGGCGCCGATGACGAGAACCCTCATGCCGCGGCGGGCAGGGCGTGGCGCTC
>JANWXJ010000046.1 GCA_025055335.1 Acetobacteraceae bacterium | reverse complement strand
GGCAGGCTGCGCGTCGGGGCGCCTCCGGCGGCGGCCGCGCCGGAGCATGCCCGGGCAGGCGGCCGCAACGGGGATGGACGATGCGCGACATCGGGCCGGGCGGGAGCGGGCGGTGGATCCTGTTCCGGGTGGTGGAGGGCGAGGGCGGGCCGGCGCTCCGCGTGGAGCGGAGCGACGGGGTCGGCTTCCTGGTCGCCGACCGGCCGGGGCCGGTCGCCGCCGGCCTCGCCCCGCCCGAGAAGGCGCTGTTCCGGCAGGCGTACAACCTGTTCCTGATGCGCGGCGAGCGCACCGACCGCGCGGCGACGGAGCTGCCGGGCCGGGTCGAGCTCGGCGGCGGCATGCGCCTCGTGCCCGGCCCGGGGGGGTGGCAGGTGGCGCTGTTCGGCGGCAGGAGCGGGGAGGACGGGTTCCTGTTGCCCTGCGGCACGCCGCTCGACGCCTCGGGCGTGCCGAGCGGCGAGGAGGCCTGAACTCTGGCGGTGGCCGACGCGGCAGGGACTCGCGGCGAGCAGGGCCGGACGGGGGCGGGCGGCGCGCCCGGGGCGAAGGGGGCTTGCGGCGACGCGCCGGGGCGGGGCCGGCCGCGCCTTCCGCGTCTGTCCCGGAAGCGGGTTCCCCGCCCCGCGCGGCCCTGGCGGCCGGGGCCGGGGGTGCCGCCCACCCCTGTCCGCGCCCCCTCGTCAGCCCAGCGCGCGGGCGCCGATGTCGCGCCGGCAGAAGCCCCCCGGCCAGCGGATGCGGTCCACCGCGGCATAGGCCGCATCCCGCGCGGCGCGCAGGTCCGGCCCGGTGCCGACCACCGTCAGCACCCGCCCGCCTGCGGCGCGAAGCGTGCCGTCGGCGTCTCTCCGGGTGCCGGCGTGGAACAGCAGCGCGCCGGGGGTGGCGGCGGCGTCCTCCACTCCCTCGATCACGCTGCCCGTCTCGGGTGCGGCCGGGTAGCCGCGCGCCGCCAGCACCACCGCAAGCGACGCCTCCGCCGACCAGCGCAGGTCGAACCGGGCAAGTTCCCCGTCGCAGGCGGCGAGCATGGCCGACAGCAGATCCGACCTGAGGCGCGGCAGCATCGCCTGGGTTTCCGGATCGCCGAAGCGGACGTTGTATTCAAGGAGCTTCGGGCCGTCGGCCGCCAGCATCAGCCCGGCGAACAGCACGCCGCGGAAGGGCGTGCCGCGGCGGGCCATCTCGGCGAGCGTCGGGCGGATCATCCGCCGCATCACCTCGGCCTGCAGCGCCGGGGTGAAGGCCGGCGGGGGCGAATAGGCGCCCATGCCGCCGGTGTTCGGGCCCGTATCCCCCTCGCCGACCCGCTTGTGGTCGGCCGCGGCGGCGAAGGGGAGGGCGTCGGTCCCGTCGCAGAGGGCGAAGAAGGAGACCTCCTCGCCGGCGAGGCATTCCTCGATCACGACGCGCCGCCCGGCCTCCCCGTGCAGGCCGCGCTCCATGGCGTCGGCGAGCGCCTCCTCCGCCTCGGCGAGCGTTGTCGCCACCACCACGCCCTTGCCGGCGGCCAGCCCGTCGGCCTTCACCACCACCGGCGCGCCGACGCAGGCAAGATGCGCGCGGGCGGCCGCTGGATCGTCGAAGGCGGCCCAGCGCGCGGTCGGCACGCCCGCCGCCTCGGCCACCTCCTTCATGAAGGACTTGCTGGTCTCGAGGGCGGCCGCGGCACGCGTCGGGCCGAAGCAGCGAAGGCCCGCCGCGGCGCAGGCGTCGGCAAGGCCGAGCGCGAGGGGCGCCTCCGGCCCCGGCACCACGAGATCCACCGATTCGCGGGCGGCGAAGGCGACGAGGGCGGGGATGTCGGTCGGCGCGATCAGGACATTCTCGGCCAGTTCGGCGGTGCCGGGGTTGCCCGGCGCCACCCACAGCCTGCCGATCAGCGGCGAGGCGGAGAGCGCCCAGGCCAGCGCATGTTCCCGCCCGCCCGCCCCGACCAGCAGCACCCGCATCGCGCCATCCCCTCGTTCCGTCGCGCGCCGGGGTAGCATAGCCTCGCGCCATGGACAGCCCCGCCCCCGCCGCGAGCAACATTCCCGAATACAGCGTCTCGGAGATCGCCGGTGCGATCCAGGCGACGCTGCGCGGCGCCTTCGGCCGGGTGCGCGTGCGCGGCGAGATCACCGAGTGCAGGCGCTACCCCTCGGGGCATGTCTATCTCTCGCTCAAGGACGCGGAGGCGAAGCTCGAGTCGGTGATCTGGCGATCCGCGCTGCGCGGCCTTGCCGTGCAGCCGGAGAACGGCGTCGAGGTGATCGCGACCGGGCGGATCGACACCTACGCCGACCGCTCGAAGTACCAGCTCGTGATCGAGCGGCTGGAATATGCCGGGGTCGGCGCCCTGCTCGCCCGGATCGAGGCGCTGAAGCAGCGTCTGGCCGCAGAGGGCCTGTTCGCCCCCGAACGCAAGCGCCCGCTGCCGCTGCTGCCCGAGGTGGTCGGCGTCGTCACCTCCGAGCAGGGGGCGGTGATCCAGGACATACGCACCACCATCGCCCGCCGCTTCCCCCGCCGCATCCTGCTGTGGCCGGTGCCGGTGCAGGGCCAGGGGGCGGCCGAGCAGATCGCCGCCGCCATCGCCGGCTTCTCGGCGCTGCCCGTGGGCGGGCGGATCCCCCGCCCGGATGTGCTGATCGTCGCGCGCGGGGGCGGCAGCCTCGAGGACCTGATGGCCTTCAACGAGGAGATCGTGGTGCGGGCGGCGGCGGCCTGCACGATCCCGCTGATCTCGGCCGTCGGGCACGAGACGGACACGACGCTGATCGACTTCGCCGCCGACCGCCGCGCCCCGACGCCCACGGCCGCGGCCGAGATGGCGGTGCCCTCGCGCGCCGATCTGCTCGCGGCGGTGGCGCAGCAGGGGGCGCGGCTGCTGCGCGCGCAGGA
>JANWXJ010000008.1 GCA_025055335.1 Acetobacteraceae bacterium | reverse complement strand
GAGGCCGAGGCGCGGGCGCGGCGCGAGACGCTGGCCCGCACCATCGCCGCCACGCGCGCGCGGCTCGCCGCAGGCGGGGTGCGGGCCGACGAGGGCTCGGGTGCCGAGCTGATCGCCAGGCTCGCGGCCGATGCGGCGGCGGCGCAGAACGAGAGCGACGCGCTGTTCCGCTCCCGCCTCGCCGCCGGGCGGCGCAGCCTGCTGCAGCCGGATCTGTCCTTCGTCCCCTTCGTCCGCGCCGGCCAGACCTTCGGCGCGGCGCTCCGCAGCCTGCTCGACTGAGCATCCGCAACGCGCCACGGGCGCACCGACACCGGAGAGAGAGATGGCCGAGCACATCCGCATCGGCGATGTCGCGCCGCGCGTGCAGTACGTGGCGGACGGCACGCAGACCGTCTTCGCCTATCCCTTCCCGATCTTCAGCGCGACCGACCTCGAGTGCCTCGTCAACGGCGCGCGCCGCGAGAGCGGCTTCACCATCCAGGGTGCCGGGCAGAGCGAGGGCGGCAGCGTCACCTTCACGGCGGCGCCGGCGGCCGGCACGCGCATCACCCTGCGCCGGCGCATGCGCATCCAGCGGGTGACGGACTTCCAGCCGAACGGCCTGTTGCGCGCCGACACGCTGAACGACGAGCTCGACTACCAGATCGCCGCCCTGCAGGAACTGCGCGACGAGATCGCCTCCACCCTGCGCGCCGATCCCTCCGATCCGCCGACCGGGCTCGTTCTCCCGGCCCGTGCGGGGCGGGCCAACCGCGTGCTCGGCTTCGATTCCGCCGGCGCTATCGCGCTGTTCAACCGGGAGGGCCAGGTGCAGCCGCCCTTCGCCGGGGCGGTGCCGCGCACCGTCGAGGAGAAGCTCGCCGAGACCCTCTCGGCGCGCGACTTCGGCGCCGTCGGCGACGGGGTGACGGACGACGGCCCGGCGCTGCAGGCGGCGATGAACGCTGCCGCCGCCTCGGGGCGGCATCTCGTGATCGGCGAGGGGACGCACCGCACCACCATCCCGCTCGTGCTGCCCGGGGCGGCGGCGGGGCTGACGATGCGCGGGGCCATCCTCTACGCCGGCCCGGGCGGGGAGGCGGCGCTGACCCTCGGCGACGGCGGCACCACGCGCAACGCCGTCAAGCTCTACCAGGGGCTGCGCGTGCTGCGCGCCACCCAGTCCGACAGGCTGGACGAGCGCGACATCGGGATCCTCGCCCGCAACCAGGATTCCTCGCGCCTCGACATCCGCCAGGTCGAGGGCTTCACGATCGGCATCCGCACCCTCGGCGACGAGCGCGGCTTCGAGGATTCCGAGATCCATCTCGGCCGCATCGTCAACAACGGCATCGGGCTCGACGTGCGCACCCGCACGGCGGCCGGCTGGAACACCTCGGTGCGCTACTTCGGCGGGCATTTCGCCATCAGCTCCTCGGTGCATCCGGACAAGGACCGCTTCGGCGTGCGCTTCAGCGCCGAACCCGGCGCCTATGTCGCGCACAACCGCCACCTCTTCGAGGGCCCCGCCTTCGAGCTGCAGTCGCGCGACCGGCCGATCGAGGGCATCCCCTTCCTGATCGAGGTGAACAGCCGCGCCGTCATCGCCCGCGGCGTGCGGATGGAAGGCTGCGACGCCTTCGTCGCCCGCCACACCGCCGGCGCGCAGGACCACCTCTACGAGGTGGCCTGGGCGAGCCAGGGCTACGAGGTGGACGTGGACTACGCGCCGGGGGCGACGCGCGCAGGCGCACTCGTGCGCCGCTTCCACCAGGCGCTCGCGCACCGCGAACTGACGCGGCCCGTCGCACTCGTGGACAACCTGCGCGCCATCGCCTTCCGCCAGAACGCGACCGACACGGGCTTCGAGCGGATGGCGGCGATCGCCTCCAACACGCCCGCGGGGGCGAGCACGCTCGCCGAGTTCGCCTATGCCGGCCTGCCCAACTACACCCTGACCGACCGCGGCGTGGTGCTCGGGCCCGCGCGCGGCCTCGGCTTCGTGGTGGAGACGCGGGGCTGCCGCGATTTCGCCCTCGCCCTCGACGCCGACAGCCCCCGCCTCGTCGTGCTCTGCTTCGATTCGGCCGGCGCGCTGCTGACGGACGCCGCCGGCCAGCTCGTGCTGTTCTCCGGCGCCTCGGCGGTGTGGAACGCCTCGGCCCGCTGGTGGCAGACCGCCTCCGACCTGACGGATGCCGCCGCCACCCGGCTGCAGGCGATCCGCCTCGCGCCGCAGGTGGCCACGGCGATCATCGGCGTCGCGCGCATCTCGGCCGACTACGAGGTGCGGGCGATGCGCCTGTTCTGCGATCCCTCCTTCGCGCCGGCGCTGCTCTACGGCCTGCCCGGCCTGCCGCACGGGGTGCGCGAGCTGAAGGCGGAGGCGGCGTGGGATCCGCCCTCGATCGCCGCCGGGGGTTCGGCGCAGCTCAACGTGCCGCTGCCGGGCGTCCGGCCGGGGGACTTCACCCAGGCCTCCTTCAGCCTCTCCACCTCGGGCGTCGTGTTCCTCGCCAATGTCGGGGCGCAGGATGTCGTCACCGTCACCGCCTGGAACCGCAGCGGCACGGCGATCGACCTTGCCGCCGGCACCGTTCGGGTGCGGGCGGTGAAGGCGTGACGCGCCCGGCGCCGCTCCACGCCGCGCTCGCCCCGCATCTCGGCGCCGCCGCCGAGGCGGTGGCGCGCGACTACCGCGCCTTCGTCGAGGCCGCGCCGGCCCGCGCCCACCACGAGGACGCGAAGGCCTTCACCGCCTTCCACGCGGCCTGCCGGGCCGCGCTCGTGCATCTCGGGGAGCTGCTCAAGCTGCTCAAGGCCACGAAGCCCGCCGATGCGGCAGAGGTCGAGGAGGTCGCCGCGCTGATCGCGAAGGCGCGGTCCGTGCTCGCCGCGCATGCCGAGGAGGAGCAGGCCCAGCATGACGATCCCGCCCTGTGACCTGCCGGAGTTCGTCTGGATCTGGAACAACCGCCTCGGCCAGGAGACCCCGGCGCATCACCGGCGCATCGCCCGCTGGCTCTCGGCGCGCGAGGCGGCCGGCGACAGGCGGCTGCTGCTGATGGCCTTCCGCGGCGCGGGCAAATCCCCCCTCGTCGGGCTGTGGTGCGCCTGGCTGCTGCTGCGCCGGCCGGACACGCGCATCCTGGTGCTGGCGGCGGATCAGCCGCTCGCGGCCAAGATGGCCGCGCAGGTGCGGCGGATCGTGGAGCGCCATCCGCTCTGCCGCCACCTCCGGCCCGACACGCCGGAGGCCTGGGCGGCGGATCGCTTCACCGTCCGCCGCCCGGGCGTGCTGCGCGATCCCTCGGTGCTCGCCGCCGGGATCGGCGGCAACATCACCGGCGCGCGCGCCGACGTCATCGTCTGCGACGACGTGGAGGTGGCCGGCAACAGCGACACCGAGGCCAAGCGCGAGGAACTGCGCGAGCGCCTCGCCGAGGCCGAGTTCGTGCTGGTTCCGGGCGGCACGCTGCTGTTCGTCGGCACGCCGCACACGGCCGAGAGCCTCTACCGCTCCCCTGCCGAGGGCGGCAGCTTCCTCCGCGGCTACCAGCGCCTCGTGATCCCGGTGGTCTCCCCGACCGGCCGGCCCGCCTGGCCCGAGCGCTTCGGCCTTGCGGAGATCTCGGCGCTGCGCGACCGCGTCGGGCCGCTCGCCTTCCGCCGGCAGATGCTGCTGCAGGCGGTGGACGAGCGGGCGGCGCGGCTCGATCCGGCCGCGCTCGTGCGCTACGCCGAGGAGCCCGACTACGCCGAGGCCGCCGGCCGCCCGCTGCTCCGGCTGCTCGGGCGGCGCCTCGTCTCCGGCGGGGGGTTCTGGGATCCGGCCTTCGGCCGGCCCTCGGGGGGCGATGCGTCGGTGCTCGCCGTCACCTACGCCGACGACCAGGGCAACCAGTACGCCCACCGGATCGCCTACCTCACGCACGATCCGGGAAATGCCGCGGCGGATCCGGCCACCCAGCAATGCCGGGCGGTGGCGGAGATCGCGCGGGATCTGCTGCTGCCCGTGGTGCGCGTCGAGACGAACGGGCTCGGCCGATTCCTGCCCGGGCTGCTGCGCCAGCAGATGGCGCGGGCGGGGGCGGCCTGCGCGGTGGTGGAGCACGCCTCCTCCCGCGCCAAGGCCGACAGGATCCTCGCCGCGCTCGATCCGCTGCTCGCCGCCCGCCGCCTCTATGCGCACGAGAGCCTGTTCCGCACCCCCTTCCCGAAGGAGATGGCGGCATGGCGCCCGGGGGATGCGGGCGCGCGCGACGACGCGCTGGATGCCCTGGCCGGCGCCCTGCTCGCCGAGCCCGTGCGCTTTCCCGTGCTGCCGCCGCCCGGGCCGCGGCCGGGCTGGCGCGGCCGATGAACCGCCTCAGCCGGCCGCCGCGGCCTTCAGGATCTCCTGCGCATGCCGCGCAAGGCCCGCGGGTGTGGCGACGAAGCGGCCGTCCTCGCGCCGCGCGGCGAAGCCCATGCCGGCCAGCCGCCGCAGGCAGGGGCCGTCCTTCAGCCCGTCCGGGCGGCCGATGCCGCCGGCCAGGCGCAGCCGGTGCAGCGCCGAGCGGCAGCAGGTCTCGAGATAGGGCTCGTTCCACATCGCCCTTCCGGTGTGGCGCGCGCCCGGCGTCCGTTCAACCCCCACGCTCTCCCGAAGGAGGCAGAATGCCGCTCCCCGAGATGGACGCAGGCCTGATCCGCCTGCTGGCCGACGCGCCGATGCTCGGCCTGCTCGCCTGGCTGCTGTTCCTGCTGCACCGGGACGTGCCGGCCCGCCGCCCGCGCGACGCCGAGCCGCCCCACGCCCCCGACGCGATCGCCCGCACGCGGGAGGATCTCGCGGCGTTCAAGATCGAGGTCGCGCGCACCTACGTCCCGCTCTCGCTCATTCGCGACGTGGATGCGCGGCTGTCCTCCCAGCTCATGCGCATCGAGCAGAAGCTCGACGAGGTGAGCCGCGCCGCCACCGCCACCGCAGCCGTGATGAAGACCGCCCGCCAGGAGGACCGCTGATGACGCCGGCCGAGATCCTCGCCCGCACCCTCTACGCCGAGGCCGGAGACCTGCCGGTGCGCGCGATCGAGGCCTTGGCGGCGCTGGTGCTGACGCGCGCGCGGCTGGCCGCCGCGCCGGGCGGGCCGCGCCACTGGGGGCAGGGGGTCGCGGGCGTCTGCCGCGCGCCCTTCCAGTTCCCCTGCTGGAACCCCCGCCACCCGCGCCATGCGCGGCTCGTCTCGCCGGAGGAGGATTCGGCCTCGCTCGCCGTCTGCCGCCGCGTGGCGCTGCGCGCCATCGCCGGGGTGCTGCCCGACCCGACGGGGGGTGCCACGCACTGGCACCGCGCCGAGGAGCTGCCCGGCTGGGCGATCGCCCGCGTGCCGGTGGCCGAGATCGGCGGCGTCGTGTTCCATCGCGCCGAGGCGGCCGCACCGCCCGCCCGGCCGGCAAGGCCCCGCCGGGTGGCGTGACAGCGCGACCCGGCGCGGGCAGTCTCCGCCGCCAGGCAGGCCAGCAGTGTTTGAGACCGTGGACAACATTCCGTGAGACTGGCACGCGCTCTATGAGAGCGTGTTTGAGAAGTGGCTTCCGGCGCGGCGAGAAGCGTGATTCATGGGGTGTCGGCCTTGAGGACGACACTTGATGCGACGGCGCCGCCGAGCCTATCCGACAGATCTGACGGACGCCCAATGGGCGGCGATCGCGGAGCTTGTGCCGGCGGCGCGGCCTGGCGGCAGGCCGCGCCGCGCCTCGTCGCGGGAGTTGATCAACGCGATCCTCTGCACGCTGCGTGGCGGCCAGGCCTGGCGCCTGCTGCCGCACGACTTCCCGCCCTGGCAGACGGTCTACTACGACCTCCGCCGCTGGCAGTCCGAAGGTGTGTGGGAGCGCATCCACCATGCCGTGCTGATGGCGGACCGGGAGCGGGCAGGACGCGAAGCGAGCCCGACGGCCGCCATCATCGACAGCCAGTCGGTGCGGACCGGCGATCAAAAGGGGGCTCCCGCGGCTACGACGCGGGCAAGAAGATCGCGGGGCGCAAGCGGCACATCCTGACCGACACCGACGGCC
>JANWXJ010000238.1 GCA_025055335.1 Acetobacteraceae bacterium | reverse complement strand
AACGAAGAAAAGGGTCGGAGGCGGGCGGGCGTGGCGGATCCGGCCCGCGATGCTTATTTCTGAGCCGTATGCTCGTCGCCGAAGCCCGCCCAGGCCGGTTCCTGCCCCCGAAGCGCCCCGCCCTGCCGAACACCCGGCGCTTCCGCGTGGTGTCGCCCTTCGAGCCCTCGGGCGACCAGCCGCAGGCGATCGCCGGCCTCGTCGCCGGGCTCGCGGCGGGGGAGCGCGACCAGGTGCTGCTCGGCGTCACCGGCTCGGGCAAGACCTTCACCATGGCCAAGGTGATCGAGGCGGTGCAGCGCCCGACGCTGATCCTCGCCCCGAACAAGACGCTGGCCGCGCAGCTCTACGGCGAGATGAAGTCCTTCTTCCCCGACAACGCGGTGGAGTACTTCGTCTCCTACTACGACTACTACCAGCCCGAGGCCTACGTCCCGCGCACCGACACCTACATAGAAAAGGACGCGCAGATCAACGAGCAGATCGACCGCATGCGCCACGCCGCGACGCAGGCGCTGCTCGAGCGAAACGACGTGGTGATCGTCGCCTCGGTTTCCTGCATCTATGGCATCGGCAGCGTCGAGACCTACGGCAACATGGTGGTGAAGCTCTCGGTCGGCGGCGCGATCGGGCGGGAGGCGCTGCTGAAGGCGCTGGTCGAGCTGCAGTACCGACGCAACGACGCAGGCTTCCAGCGCGGCACCTTCCGCGTGCGCGGCGAGAGCATCGACATCTGGCCCTCGCACCTCGAGGACCGGGCCTGGCGCATCAGCCTCTGGGGCGACGAGATCGAGGCGATCCGGGAGTTCGACCCGCTGACCGGCGAGATCGCGGGCGAGATGGAATCCGCCGCGATCTACGCCAACAGCCACTACGTCACGCCGCGGCCGACACTGCTGCAGGCGATCGTGGACATCCGGAAGGAGCTGAAGGAGCGCCTTGCCGAACTGAGGGCCGAGGGCAAGCTGCTGGAGGCGCAGCGGCTCGAACAGCGCACCACCTTCGACCTCGAGATGATGGAGACGACCGGCTCCTGCAAGGGGATCGAGAACTACTCGCGCTACCTATCGGGCCGGAAGCCCGGCGAACCGCCGCCCACCCTGTTCGAATACCTGCCCGAGAACGCGCTGCTGATCGTGGACGAGAGCCACGTGACGGTGCCGCAGATCGGCGGCATGTTCCGCGGCGATTTCCATCGCAAGTCCGTCCTGGCCGAATACGGCTTCCGCCTGCCCTCCTGCACCGACAACCGCCCGCTGAAGTTCGAGGAGTGGGACGATCTCCGCCCGCAGACGATCTTCGTCTCGGCCACGCCCGGCCCGTGGGAGATGGAACGGACGGGCGGTGCGTTCGTCGAGCAGGTGATACGCCCGACCGGCCTTGTCGATCCCGTCTGCGAGGTGCGGCCCGTCGAGGGGCAGGTGGACGACCTGCTCGCCGAATGCCGCGCTGTGGCGAAGGCGGGGGGGCGCGTGCTCGTCACCACCCTCACCAAGCGCATGGCCGAGGACCTGACGGAATACATGACGGAAGCGGGCATCCGCGTCCGCTACCTGCACTCCGACGTGGAGACGCTGGAGCGGATCGAGATCATCCGCGACCTGCGCAAGGGCGTGTTCGACGTGCTGGTCGGCATCAACCTGCTGCGCGAGGGGCTCGACATCCCCGAATGCGCGCTGGTCGCCATCCTCGATGCCGACAAGGAGGGCTTCCTCCGCTCCACCACCAGCCTGATCCAGACGATCGGCCGGGCCGCCCGCAACGCCGAGGGGCGGGTGATCCTCTACGCCGACAGCATGACCGAAAGCCTCAGGCGCGCGCTCGAGGAGACCGAACGCCGCCGCGCCAAGCAGATCGCCTGGAACGAGGCGCACGGCATCACGCCGCAGACGATCCGCCGCGACATCGCCGATGTGCTGCAGTCGGTCTACGAGAAGGACTACGTCACGGTCGCGGCGGTCGAGGAGGACGAGACGGCCGCCTTCGTGGGCAAGGACCTGCGCGCCACCATCGCCGAACTCGAGCGGAAGATGCGCGCCGCCGCCGCCGATCTCGAGTTCGAGGCCGCCGCGCGGCTGCGCGACGAGATCAAGCGCCTGGAGGCGCTCGAGCTCGGGCTCGAGGCCCCGCCCGCGGCGCCGCGCGCCCGGGCGGAGTGGAGGCCGAAGCCGATGGGCCCGGGCGGCGGCGGCGCCGAGCCCAGCCCCAGGGGCCGCCGGCGCAAGGGGCGGTGAGGCGCGCTACGCCGCCAGCGACTCGCGCACCATCCGCCCGCCCTGCATCACCATCCGCACGCTGCGCTCCGGGCGGGCGAGGAGCGAGATGTCGGAGAGCGGATCGCCCTCCACCACCAGGAGATCGGCGAGGAAGCCCGGCGCGATTCGGCCGATCCGGTCCTCCATCCGGAGCAGCCGCGCTGCGTGGATGGTGGCCGAGCGGAGCACCTCGACCGCCGGCAGCACGCGGCCGCGGATCTCGAACTCGCGCGACTGGTGGCGGTGCATCGCCCCGAGCAGGTCGGTGCCGAAGGCCATCGTCAGGCCGGCGCGGCGCATGATGTCGAGCGACTCGAGCCCGCCCTTCCGCACCGTCTCGATCTTGGCGACGCTCTCCGGCCCGAGGCCGAGGGCCGCGCCCTCCTCGGCCAGAGCCTCGTAGGTGACGAGGGTCGGGCAGGCGATGCAGCCGGCCGCCGCCGCCGCGCGCGCGGTCGCCTCGGTGATCAGGTTGCAGTGCTCGAGGCTGCGGATGCCGCAGCGCACGGCGCGCGCGATCGCCTCGTCGGTGTAGAGGTGGGCGGCCACATAGGTCTGCGCCATCGCCGCCTCCTCGACCGCGGCGCGCAGTTCCGCCTCGCTGAAGCCGAGGAAGGCGATCGGGTCCACCGGCGAGGCGACGCCGCCGTTCGCCATCAGCTTGATGTAGTCGGCCCCGGCCTTGATCTCCTCTCGGCAGGCGCGGCGCAGGGCGTCCACCCCGTCCACGATCCGGCCGAGGGCGCCGAGGCGGCTCTCGAACCAGCCGTTGTCGCGGGTGTCGAAGCGGCCGCGCGGGTCGCTGTGGCCGCCCGTCTGGCCGAGCGCCTTGCCGCAGATCACCATCCGCGGCCCCTCGAAATGCCCCTCCTCCCACGCCAGCCGGAGGCCGAAGGTGGCGCCGCCGAGGTCCCGCACGGTGGTGAAGCCGCGATGCAGCATGTCGCGCATGATGCGGGCGGCGCGGAAGGCGATGACCGCATCCGGCAGCATCGCGTTGCGCTGGAGGTTGGCGTCGGTGGCGATGACGTGCACATGCGCGTCGATCAGGCCCGGCATCAGCGTGCGGCCGCCGACATCCACCCGCGTCGCGGAGGCCGAGGCGATCGGCGTCGGGCTCACCTCTCGGATGGTGGCTCCCTCCACCAGCACGGACATGCCGGGGCTCGCGTGGTCGGCGGCGCCGTCCCACAGGGTCGCGTTCTCGAACAGGATCATCTTGGCCTCGGGCATCGGTGGGCCGCCAGTGAAGCGCCCCGCCGCGCCGCCGGGAAGGGGAGGGGGGCGATTGCGCGGCCCCGCGCGGCGTGTTGCCATCGCGCTCCATGCGGGATGCGATCCTCGAGGTCCGTGGGCTCCGGCGCCGCTTCGGCGGCGTGGTCGCGCTCGACGGGCTCGACCTGCGGGTGCGGCGCGGCACCGTCACGGCGCTGATCGGGCCGAACGGCGCGGGCAAGTCCACCGCCTTCCAGTGCGTCTCCGGCGTGCTGCGCCCCGATGCCGGGCGCGTGCTGTTCGACGGGCAGGACATCACCGCCGCCCGCCCCGACCGGATCACGCGCGCCGGGCTTGTCCGCAGCTTCCAGATCGCGCGCGGCATCCCGCGCCTGACCGTGCTCGAGAACCTGCTGCTCTACGGCCAGCGCCAGCCGGGCGAGGCGATTCCCGCCGCCATCCTCCGCACCCCCGCGATGCGCCGGCGCGAGGAGGAGCTGCGCGAGCGGGCCAAGGCGGTGGCGGCGCGGCTCAACCTCTCGCGCGTGCTGGACAATCAGGCGGCCGCGCTGTCGGGCGGGCAGAAGAAGCTGCTCGAGATCGGGCGGGCGCTGATGGCCGAACCCCGTCTGCTGCTGCTCGACGAGCCGGTGGCCGGGGTGAACCCGACGCTCGCCGCCGAGATCGCCCGCCACATCGCGCATCTGCGCGACGAGGGCGTGACGGTGCTGGTGGTCGAGCACCACATGGATTTCGTCGCCTCGCTGTGCGATCCGGTGATCGTGATGGCGGAGGGCAGGGTGCTGGCCGAGGGCGCCTTCGCCGAGGTGGCGGAGGACGCCCGCGTGCAGGAGGCCTACATGGGACGGCGGCGCATCCATGCGTGAGCTGCTGCGGGTCGAGGGGCTCGTCGGCGGCTACGGCGCGGCCGACGAGATCCTGAAGGGCATCACCCTCTCCCTGCCGGAAGGCCGGATGGCCGCGATCGTCGGGCCGAACGGCGCGGGGAAATCCACGCTGCTCAAGGCGATCGCCGGCATCCTGAAGCCGAAGGCGGGCGCCATCGCGCTCGCCGGCGTGCCGCTCGCCGGCCTGCCGCCGCGCGCCATCGCCGCCCGCGGCGTCGCCTTCGTCCCGCAGGAGGCGAACGTCTTCCCCTCCCTCTCGGTGCGGGAGAACCTCGAGATGGGCGGCTACCTCGAACCGCGCGGGCGGGTCGCCGCCCGGATCGAGGCGCTGTTCGCCCGCTTCCCCGTGCTGGCCGAGAAGCGCCGGCGCGCCGCGCGCACCCTCTCGGGCGGGCAGCGGCAGATCCTGGCGATGGCGATGGCGCTGATGGTCGAGCCGAGGCTGCTGCTGCTCGACGAGCCATCCGCCGGCCTCAGCCCGAAGGCGGCGGAGTTCCTGTTCGACTCGATCGCCGCCATCCACCGCGACGGCACCGCGATCCTGATGGTCGAGCAGAACGCGCTGGAGGCGCTCGCCATCGCCGAGGACGGAATCGTGCTGGTGGACGGGCGCGTCGCCCGCACCGGGCGCGCGGCGGCGCTCGCCGCCGATCCGGACGTCCGCCGCCTGTTCCTCGGAGGGGCGGCGGCGGAGATCAACCAGGGGGAAGAGAAGGAGACGACATGACGAGGTTCCGCATCACCCGCCGCGCGGCGCTGCTCGGCGCCACCGGCGCAGTCACCACCTTCGCGATCGGCGGCCGCGCCTTCGGCCAGGCCGCGCCCGTCGTGTTCGGCGCCCTGCCGCCGCTCTCCGGCGCGGGCGGCCCCTATGGCCCTGCGATGCTGCGCGCCATCCAGGGCGTGGTCGAGGAGGCGAACGCCGCCGGCGGCATCCGCGGCCGCCCGATCCGCGTGGTGGCCGAGGACGACCAGACCAACCCGGATGCCGGCGTGCGCGGCGCGCGCAAGCTGATCGACGTCGATCGCGTGACGGCGCTGATGGGCACCTGGGCCTCCGCCGTCACCACCGCGGTGGCGCCTCTGTGCTGGGAGAACCGGATCCCGCTGTTCACCGTCTCGGGCGCGGATTCCATCACCCTTCTGCCGCACCAGGGCTTCATCTTCCGCACCCAGCCGAACAGCCGCCTGCAGATCGCAACCGGCGCCGACTTCCTGATCCGCCAGGGGGCCCGGCGCATCTTCCACCTCGCCGCGCAGTCGCCCTTCGCGCAGTCGAGCCAGGAGGTGCTGACCGAGAAGTTCCGCGCGGTGCAGGGCGGCGCCGTGGCGGGCTACATCGTCTACGAGCGCGACAAGACGGCCTTCCGTTCGGAGGTGGACCAGGTCCTGCGCGCTCGGGTGGATACCGTCTTCCTCAACGGCTACCTGCCGGACGTGACGATCCTGCTGCGCGAGCTGTTCCGCGCCGGCTTCGAGGGCCGCCGCTTCACCCCGGCCTACGCCGTGAACCAGACCACCTTCCAGACCCTGCCGAACGAGGTGACGAACGGCGTGATGACCTGGCAGCCGAGCCCGGACGTGAACTCGGGCGCCTTCCGCCGGCTGCAGACGCGCTTCGGCAACGTGGAGGTGGACCCCTATTCGGCGCAGACGCACGACCACGCCACACTCGCCATCCTGGCGGCGGCCCAGGCGGGCGACGCCTCTGGGGTGGCGATCCGCGACCATGTCCGCCGCATCGCCTCCGGCTCCGGCGAGGTGGTGGACAACGTGACCGACGGGCTCCGCCTGATCAACGCCGGGCGGGCGGTGAACTTCGACGGCGCCTCGGGCCCGCTCGACTTCGACGAGCGCGGCGACATCCAGGGCACGAAGTTCCGCTACGAGCGCGCGGAGAACGGCCGCTTCGTGCTGATGGAAATCACCTGATGGAGGACTGGCGGGACCTCGCCCAGGTCCTGGTCAACGGGCTGATGACGGGCAGCATCCTGATGCTGCCCGCCATCGGCTTCTCCTGCATCTTCGCGGTGCTGCGCTACCCGAACTTCGCGGTGGCGGGCTTCGCGACCGTCGGCGCCTTCGCCGGATGGGTGGCGAATGTGCAGTGGGGGATGCCGGTCGGCCTCGCGCTGCTCGCGGCATTCCTCGTCGCGGGCGCGGTGGGGCTCGCCGCCGAGGAGGCGGCGCTCAAGCCGCTGCGGCCGGCGGGGCCGCTTACGGTCGCGATCGCCTCGGTGGCGCTGACGCTCCTGCTCGAGAACGCGGTGCGCTTCGTCTTCGCCAACGACCTTCGCGGCTACGACCTGCCGGTGCTGCGCGACTGGCGGTTCGAGGGCATCCGGATCAACCCGCAGCAGGCGATGAACGTCGGCTACGCGGCCCTGGCGGCCGGGGCGCTGTTCGCCCTCCTCGCCTTCACCCGGCTTGGGCGGGCGATGCGGGCGGTGGCGGACAACCCGCAGCTTGCCGACATCAAGGGCGTGGATCCGGACCGCATCGCGCGCGTGGCGGTGTTCCTCGGCGCCGGGCTGGCGGGCTTCGGCGGCATGCTGGTCGGGCTCGACACCTCGATCGATCCGCTGACAGGCTTCCGCGTGATCCTCTCGGTGTTCGCGGCGGCGGTGGTGGGCGGCCTCGGCTCCATCCCCGGCGCCGCCCTGGGGGCGCTGGTGGTCGGGGTGGGGGAGGAGCTTGCGAGCGTGCTGCTCTCCCCCGCCTACCGGACGGTCACGGCCTTCCTCGCCATCCTGCTCGTGCTGACGGTCCGCCCGGAGGGCCTGCTCGGGAGGCGCGGCTGATGGAGGCCTATCTTGCCGCGATGCTGGTGTTCGCCGGCATCTACGCGCTGATGGCGCTCGGCCTCAACGTCATCTGGGGCCTTACGGGGATGGTGAATCTCGGCCTCGTCGGCTTCTTCGCCGTCGGGGCCTATGCGAGCGCGCTGCTCACGAAGTACTGGCTGTGGCCGATGCCGCTCGGCTGGGCGGCTGCGGGGCTCGCCGCGGCGCTGGCCGGGGCGGTGATGGCCGTGATCGTCGCGCGGCTGCGCGGCGACTATCTCGCCATCGTCACCCTCGGCTTCGCCGAGGTGGTGCGCCTTGTTGCCGCCAACGAGGTGTGGCTGACCAACGGCACCGACGGCATCTCCGGCATCCCCGGGCCGTGGCGCGGCGCCGTCAGCCCGCAGGAGTTCAACCTGATCTTCCTCGGCCTCGTCTGGACGGCGGTGCTCGTCGCCTTCGTGCTGCTCGCGCGGCTCTCCCACGCGCCGTTCGGCCGGGTCCTGCGCGCGGTGCGCGAGGACGAGGAGGTGGCGGCGGTCGCCGGCAAGCCGGTGCTGTGGTTCAAGGTGCGGGCGTTCTGCCTGGGCGCCGCCGTGCTCGGCGTCGCCGGGGCGCTCTATGCCCACTACAACGCCTATATCGCGCCCGAGGGCTTCGCGCCGCTGCTCACCATCTACATCGTGCTGGCGCTGACGGCGGGCGGGGTCGGGGCGATGCGGGGTGCGGTGCTCGGGGCGCTGCTCCTGCTGCTGCTGCTGGAAGGCACGCGCTTCGTCGCGCAGGAGATCCCGGGCGTCACGCCCGTCCAGAAGGCGGCGCTGCGGGAAGCCATCATCGCCGTCTCGCTCATCCTGCTGCTGCGGTTCCGGCCGCAGGGCCTCATCCCGGAACGCACCCGCACCAGGGCCACCCCATGACACGCCCCGATCCCGCCCCGCATCTCGCCGCCGTGGCCGCAGCGCAGGCGGCACCCGGCCAGCCCGCGGCGCTGTTCGCCGCGCTCTATGCCGCGATGGGCGAGGCCCTCGGCCACATCCTGTTCACCATCCTGGTGATCCATCCAGGCGCCGGCGAAAGCCAGCGCTGCTACTCCAACATGCCGCAGGCCTACCCGGTCGGCGGCCGCAAGCCGATCGCCCGCACGCCCTGGTTCCGCAGCGTGCTGGACGAGGGCGTTCCCTACATCGGCCGCAGCTACGAGGACATCCGCGAGGTGTTCTTCGACCACGAGCTGATCCGCAGCCTCGGCTGCGAGAGCGTGCTGAACGTGCCGGTGCGCTGGAACGGCCGCAGCCTCGGCACGCTGAACCTGCTGCACCGCGCCGGCTGGTACGAGGAGGCCGACATCCCCGCCGCGCGGCTGTTCGCCGCGCTGGCGGTGCCGGGGCTGCTCGCGGCCATTGCCGCACCTACGGCCTGAGGCCTGCCGCGCGGCGCGCGTCCTACCCGGCGGCCACCGCCGTCGCCCCCGGCGTCTTCAGGTCGGCCGCGCCTTCGAACAGCCCGTCCGCGGCCCGCAGGATCAGGTTGGGGCAGGCGTAGTTGGCCGGCAGCACGGTGTGTTCCTGCAGTTCGACGGGGCCGAGCGCGCGGAGCGCCTCGAGCACCTCGGGCGGCAGCCGCGGGTCGGCCGTGATCGCCTCGCCGCCCGAGACGTCCAGCCGCGGATGCGCCGCCGCCTCCGCCGCGCCCATGCCGAAGCGTGCCGCGAAGCACAGCACCTGCAGCACGGCGGGCAGGATCCGCCGCCCGCCCGAGGCGCCCGCCACCAGACGCACCGCCCCGCCCTCGCGCAGCACCACCGGGCACATGTTGGTGAGCGGCCGCCCGCCCGGGCGGATGGCGTTCGCCGCGCCCGGACGCGGGTCGAACCACATCACGCCGTTGTTCATCAGGATGCCGGTGCGCGGCAGCACCATCCGGCTGCCGAAGGAGGAGAGCAGCGTGGTGGTGAGGGCGATGGCCATGCCGTCGCGGTCCACGACGGAGAGGTGCGAGGTGCAGGTGCCCCTCGCCTCTCCGAGGCCGGCCAGACGCTCCGCATAGGCCTGCCGCAGCGCCCCAGCGAGGCCGGCGAAGAACGCGGCATCCGGCGCGGGGCGGGCGAGCGCGCCGTCCATCAGCGACAGCGCGCGGAAGAGGGTCGGCGCGGCCGTCAGCCCGGCGGCGGCGGCGAGCGTGCCGCCGGCGAAGCCGATGGCCGGGCTCGCCCGCCAGACGGGCGCGCAACGCGCGAGGTCGGCCGCGTCGAGCACCCCGCCCGCCTCGGCGATGTCGGCGGCGATAGCGGCGGCGATGTCGCCGCTCGCGGCATCGGCGAGCCCCGCGCTCGCGAGGCGCTCGAGCGTGTCGGCGAGCCGACCGAGCGGCAGCCGCGCCGGCGCGCCGTAGGCGGGCAGCGCCGGCGGCAGCCCGCCGGGGAGGTAGATGCGCGCGCTCTCGGCGTAGCGCGCCAAGACCGGTGCGGCCGAGAGGATCTTGAGGCAGGCGAACCAGTCCGCCCGCAGCCCCGCGCGCGCCAGGGCGATCGCCGGCGCCAGCACGTCCGCAAGCGGCAGCCGCCCGAAGCGCGCGTGCAGCGCGCCGTAGCCGGCGATGGCGGAGGGCACCACCACCGACAGCGGGCCGTGGATGTTGCGGTCGCCCTCCACTTCCGGCCAGCCGAACAGGTCGCCCGCCGCCGGGCGGCCGGTGAGGGGGAAGGCGGCCGGATCGAGTCGCGCCGGGGCGACGGGGCCGAAATCCAGCGTCTCGGCGGGCGCGCCGGGGGGCGCGACCACCGCGAAGCCGATGCCGCCCAGGCCCGAGTTCCACGGCTCGGCCGCCGCCAGCGCGAAGGCGGCGGCGACGGCGGCATCCGCCGCGCTGCCGCCCGCCTCCAGCATCGCCGCCCCGGCCTCGGC
>JANWXJ010000204.1 GCA_025055335.1 Acetobacteraceae bacterium | reverse complement strand
GATCGCGAACAGCGCCGCGGCGAGCGCAGTGTCCTGGTCCGGCGCCGGGGTGGACGCCGCCTCCGCCCCGCGCGGCAGCGTCGCGGGGGCGGGCGCGTTCACGGCCCGAACTGCTCGGCCAGCGCGCGCTCGACGCGCGTGGTGCCGGACGCCTCGTCGAGCACGTTGCGGCGCAGGCGATGCCGCAGCGCGGGCACCGCGACGCGGCGGAGCTGGGCGAGGCCGACCTCATCGGCGTTCTCCAGCGCGGCGAGGGCGCGCGCGGCGCGGATCAGCGTCAGTTCGCCGCGCAACCCGTCGGTGCCGAGCGCGATGCAGAGCCTGGCCGCCTGTTCCAGCACGGTGTGGGGCACCCGCGTGGCGGCGAGGCGCTCGCGCGCGGCGAGGATGCGCTTGCGGGTGCGCGCCTCCTCCTTCGCCCAGGCGGCGGCGAAGCCGGCGGGATCGCGTTCGAAGGCGTCGCGCCGCTTCACGACCTCGATGCGCGTCGCGAGATCCTCCGGCGTGCGGACCTCGACCGAGAGGCCGAAACGGTCGAGGAGCTGCGGGCGGAGTTCGCCTTCCTCCGGGTTGCCCGAGCCGACGAGCACGAAACGCGCGGGATGGCGGATGGAGATGCCCTCGCGCTCGACGACGTTCTCGCCGGAGGCGGCGACGTCGAGCAGAAGGTCCACCAGGTGGTCCTCCAGCAGGTTCGCCTCGTCGATGTAGAGGAAGCCGCGGTTGGCGCGGGCCAGCAGCCCGGGCTCGAACGCCTTCACGCCCTGGCTCAGCGCGCGTTCGAGGTCGAGCGCGCCGACCACCCGGTCCTCCGTCGCGCCGAGGGGCAGGTCGACGACCGGCACGGGCACGGTGACGACGCGGCCTTCCTGCGCGGCGCGGCACTCCCCGCCGAGGGCGCAGCCGGCATCGGGGTCGCAATGGTAGCGGCAGCCCTCGATCGCCTTCATCCGCGGCAGCAGCGCGGCGAGGGCGCGGATCGCTGTGGACTTGCCGGTGCCGCGGTCGCCGAAGGCGAGCACGCCGCCGATCGCGGGCTCGACCGCCGCGATCAGGAGCGCGAGCTTCAGTTCCTCCTGGCCGACGATCGCCGAGAACGGAAAGACCGGGCGCGCCGGCGGCACCGCGCGCTTGCGCGGCTTCGGCGAGGCGGCGGAACCCGGCATGTCGTGGTCCGGCGCGGGCTCCGGGGGGGCGAGCCGGTCCATCAGGCCGCCTTGCGGAGGGGAAGTTCGAACCGCCCCCACACCCGAGACAGCGCATCCATCAGATGGGCGATGTCGGCGTCGCTGTGCAGCGGCGAGGGCGTGAGGCGCAGCCGCTCGGTGCCGCGCGGCACCGTCGGGTAGTTGATCGGCTGGACGTAGATGCCGAACTCCGCCAGCAGCGTGTCGCTGATCGCCTTGCACTTGAGGGGATCGCCGACCATCACGGGCACGATGTGGCTCGGGTTCGGCAGATGCGGGATGCCGAGGGCATCCAGGCCCTGGCGGACGCGGGCGACACGCTCGTGCATGCGCTCGCGTTCGGCGCTGCTCCGCTTCAGGTGGCGGATGCTGGCGACGGCGCCGGCCGCGACGGCGGGCGGCACGGCGGTGGTGAAGATGAAGCCCGACGCGAAGGAGCGGACGAAGTCGCACATCGCCGCGGAGCCCGCGATGTAGCCGCCGACCACGCCGAACGCCTTGGCGAGCGTGCCCTGGATGACGGTGAGGCGATGCGCGACGCCCTCGCGCTCGGCGACGCCGCCGCCGCGCGGGCCGTAGAGGCCGACGGCGTGGACCTCGTCGAGGTAGGTCATGGCGCCGAACTCGTCGGCGAGGTCGCAGATCGCCTCGATCGGCCCGATGTCGCCGTCCATCGAATAGACGCTCTCGAAGGCGATCAGCTTGGGCGTCTCGCGCGGAAGCGCGCTGAGGCGGCGGCGGAGGTCCTCGAGGTCGTTGTGCCGGAACACCTGCACCTGCGCGCGCGAATGGCGGATGCCCTCGATCATCGAGGCGTGGTTGAGCGAGTCCGACAGCACGACGCAGCCCGGGATGCGGCCGGCGAGGGTGGAGAGCGCCGCCCAGTTCGCCATGTAGCCCGAGTTGAACAGCAGCGCGGCTTCCGTGCCGTGCAGGTCGGCGAGTTCCTGCTCGAGCAGCACATGGTAGTGGTTGGTGCCGGCGATGTTGCGCGTGCCGCCGGCGCCCGCGCCGCAGCGGTCGAGCGCCTCGCGCATCGCCTCGAGCACCTTCGGGTGCTGGCCCATGCCGAGATAGTCGTTCGAGCACCAGACCGTCACCTCGCTCCGGCCGTCGGGGCCGTGGAAGGTCGCGCGCGGGAAGGCGCCGCACTTGCGCTCGAGGTCGGCGAACACGCGGTAGCGGCCTTCCTTGCGGAGGCTCTCGAGCTCCTCGCGGAAGAAGGTTTCGTAATGCATCCGCGTTGCTCCTTCAGGGGTTTGCCACGACCGGGAGGGGCGGACCCTCCGGCGCGCGGGAAGTTGGGGTGCGCCCGCCGGACCGGAAGCGTCCGGCCCAGGACCACAGCGCCTCGAACGGGATCGGCAGCATGAGGAACCAGTGTTCCAGCACGGCGAGGGCCGCGAGCGTGCCGAGCAGCGTGAGCGCGGCGGCGGCGAAGGGCGTGTCCGCCGCAAGCGCGGACTGGTACAGCAGGAAGGCGCCGATCGTCGAGACCGTGACGGAGAGCGGGAACAGCAGGTTCATCGCCCGGCGGCGGAAGAACGATGTCATGTAGCCGAGATGGTCCGGCAGGAAGCCTTCGGCGAAGTTCCGCACCCCGAGGAAGATGTTGAGCTTCGTCGAGGTCCGCGCCGCCCACAGCAGCAGGAAGGTCCACAGCGCGAGCTGGTTCGGCGCCCCCCAGGTTATGGCGCCGATGCCGGCGGCGAGCAGGAGGATCGCGATCTCGTGGTGGAGCAGGGCGCGCACGGCGAGCGCGAAGCGCGGATAGCCCGAGAGCCCTGCGGGGCACGCCTGCCGGTAGGGGCCGACGACGGTGCCGGTGAGGAAGGCGATCTCCTGCCAGCCCCAGACCAGCAGCGCCGAGCAGAAGGCGATGTAGGCGCCGGGGATGGTGGTGTCGGCAGCGCTGATCCAGATGCCGCCGAAGGCCGCGCCGAGCAGCAGCGTGGCGCCCGCCATGCTCCAGCGGAAGGTGCGCGAGGGGAGGCCGTCCAGCACGAAGATCACGCCCGTGCAGAACCACCACAGGAAGATGGTGAACAGCGCGGGGGCGAGATATTCCGCCACGGCCCCCCCTACCAGGCCGGTTGCAGCCGGACGTCGGCCGGCAACGCTGCCTTTCGCCCGGGCATCAGGTAGAGGCGGAGGAAGGTCGTCGCCGCGGCGAGTCCGAGCCCGAGGCGCTTCAGCCGCCCGCCGATGCCGCCCTCGGCCTTGGCCGCCGACATCCGCTCGGAGATCGCGAACAGGCGCTGCAGCCCCTCCTTGAAGCCGGGACGGTCGACGTCGAGCGTGACGGGGAAGGTCTGCCGGCAGATGTCGGCGGTGATGCGGAGCACGCGCATGTCGTACTCGTCGGGCGTCATGCCGAGCGCCTTGTGGAACTCCGGCCGCCCGTGGTCGCGCACCCACATCGTCGCGAACACCGCCAGCTGGAAGAACTTGATCCACAGCGTGTTCACGCCGCGCGTCAGCTCCGGGTTCGCGCGCATCAGGAGGGCGAAGGCCTCGCCGTGGCGGAACTCGTCGTTGCACCACTTCTCGAACCACTTGAAGATCGGGTGGAAGCGCCGCTCGGGGTGCTTCTCGAGCTGGCGGTAGATGGTGATGTAGCGCGCGTAGCCGATCTTCTCGCTCAGGTAGGTGGCGTAGAAGATGAACTTCGGCCGGAAGTAGTGGTACTTCTTGGCGCGCGTGAGGAAGCCGAGATCGACGCCGATCCCGATGTCCTTGAGCGAATCGTTGATGAAGCCGGCGTGCCGCGCCTCGTCGCGGGCCATCACCGCGAACAGCTCCTGCACGTCCGGGTTCTTGATGCGCTTCTTGATCTCGGCATAGAGCACGCAGCCGGAGAACTCGGCGGTGACGGAGGAGACCAGGAACTCGACGAACTCCTTCCGCAGCCCCTCGGGCAGATCCTCCAGGCGGAAGCGGTCGAACTCCTCGGTGCGGATGAAGTGGCCCTTGTTCGGGTCGGCGCGGAACTCGGCCATCAAAGCGTCCCACTGCTCGCGCACGGGCTCGACGTTGATGCGGTCCATCGCGTCGAAGTCGGTGGTGTAGAAGCGGGGGCTGAGGACGGTCTCCGTCGTCGCCATCCGCGTCGTCTCGTTGACGGGGCGGCGCGGGGCATGGTTCACGGCGTTCATGGCGCCTCCTTCGGCTCGAAGCCGACGTGGTAGAGATCGGCGATCTCGAACAGGGCGGACATCTCGGTCCAGGTGCGCGTCCACCAGTTCGCGCGGATCACGGTGGCGCGGGTCTCGAAGGTCAGGCTCTCGCCGAAGGGGATGTCGCACGGCGCGCCGTGCACCACCACCCGGTCCCCCGGGCGGAGCGTGACGCCTTCCGGCACCGCGTAGGCGTGGAAGCTCTCGGCCGTCTTCTCGATCTCGACGGTGCAGGGCACCTCTTCGGTGCGCGGGGTGAACAGCCCCATCATCGTTGTCCTCCCTCCATCGGCCGCGCGTGGAGGAGTCGGCCGAAGGCCTCGGCGTTCGTCGGCCCGAACGCCTTGAGGTCGACGGTGCGCCCGGTGGCTTCGTCGTGCAAGGTGAATCGCCCGTCGTCCCACGCCGTCAGGCGGAAGGGCTGGTCCCCGCCGAGGTTCCAGCCCCGGCGTTCGCGCGCCAGCGCCCGCAGGGTGGAGCGGATGAAGCCGCCCTCGCCCGGCCCCAGAAGCGCGATCGGCCGGCCCGAGGCGACATCCCGCACCAGCACGCCGCCTGCCTCGACATCCTCGAAGGCGATCGTGCGGCTGACCAACGCCACGCCCGGCTGCGCCGGCGGGCGGGACAGCACGTAGGTCGCCACGCCGTAGCCGACGCTGCCGACCAAGACGACGCAGACCAGCCACATCAGCGGCGTGACGTGGAAGGGGCGTCGTGCGGTTGCCTCGGCCATGGTCCTCCCTCCTCCCGATCAGGCGAGCGCCTCGGCGCCGACGCGCAGATCCGGCGGTGCCGCCGCGACCGGCTGGACCGGCTGCTCCGCCGAGGCGGCGAGCGCCCGCGCGAGGATGCGCGAGACGCCTTCCTGCTGCCGCAGCCCGCGGAGCAGCGGCTCCGGACGGGCGAGGCGGAACGGCCGGCAGTGCGGCCACAGCGCGACGAGCGAAACGCGGTGGGGCCTTGCGATCGTCAGCAGCACATCCTCGGTGCCGTCGCGGTGCCGGCGGGCCGCCATGCTGTCGATCACCGCGAAGGGCAGGTTGATGGTCGTCGGCAGCGCGATGCCGACCTGCATCACCACGCGGCGGTCGGTGACGGTGTAGATGCTCATGCGCGCCGACAGCCATCCGATGAAGCCGAGGCCGAGCAGGCAGCAGCACGCCGTCAGCATCAGCGGCGCGGCGCCGAGGACGATCGCTCCCGCGCCGAGGCCTTCCAGCACACCCGTCGCCGCCTGCCAGGCGAGAAGCAGGCCGAAGTAGATCGCGAGACCGCGCAGCAGGAAGACGCGGCGCGCGAAGGGGAACCACGCCGGCCTGCCCTGCCAGAGGATCGTCTCGCCCTCCGGCAGGCGCTCGGGCAGGCCGGGGATCAGTTCGTAGCCGTGTTCCCTCACAGCACGGGCCCCATGCGCGAGGGCGTCGCGTAGAGATGGCCGGAGGCGAAGAAGGCCGAGGTGCGGTCCTCCTCGCGCAGGGTGATCCGGTCGTAGGACTTGAGTTCCGGCGCCTTGGCGAAGTGTTCCGCGAGGACGGACTTCACCTTCACCTGCCGCCTCGCCTCGTCGAGGCGGACGAGCGGCATCGGCACCATCGCGCGCTTGCCGGTGGCGGTGACCTCGACCTCGAGGTAGCGCACGATCGTCTCGGTGCGGTCCACCCAGACCTCGCTGCAAACCCCGGCGATGATTCCGTCGGCGCCGACGACGTCCCATCCGCGCGGGTCCGGATCCTCCTCAGCGATGCGGAAATCCCTGGCGAGGCGAAGCGGCTGGATCGCCGGCTTGTGGTCGTCGAAGGCGAGGTGCGGCTCGTCCGCGCGCCAGGCATAGGCGGCTGGACCGACGCCATCCACCATCGGGTCGCCGGTCGGCTCCACCGGCGCGCCGATGAACGGCGCGGAGGGAACGTAGTGCGCCGGCGGCTCCTGCCGCGGCACCGCGGCCGGCGCCTGCACCGGCTCGCCATGCGGGGGGATCAGCGTCTTCGGCGCCGGCGGCGCGGGGAAGCCGACCGCCGTCACCCGGCCGGTCGAGCCGGTGATCAGCGGGTAGCCTTCGCGCTTGTTCTCCTTCAGCAGGTAGAACACCAGCCCCGCGAAGAACAGCCAGAAGGTGTACAGCGCCACCTGCGCGATATCGATGTTGCCGAGGAAGGTGACTGCCATGGCTGGCCTCCTGTCACGTGTGGCTGGCGTGCGCGGCGGTGCCGTGCAGGCGCAGTCCGGTGGTGCCGGGCGCCGTCGCCCGCACCAGCGGGCCGACGGCGATGATGGCGGCGAAGAGAAGCGCGATCTCCAGCAGATAGACTGCGCCATAGCCGGTGGCGGGATGGGTCAGCGCCGCGCCGAGGGATCCGGCGTTCGCCGCCGCGCCGATCGCATCGCGCAGCATCCCGCCGGCGGCGAGGGCGAGGCCTGCGGTCGTCGCCTGCACAGCCCCCCAGGCGCCGAGCGCGAGCCCCGCCTGCCCGGGCTTCGCCGCCCGCATGCAGGCCGTCAGGATGCCCACGGTGAAGAGCCCGCTGCCGAAGCCGATCCATAGCGTGCCGAAGGCGAAGACGAGCCGCTCCTCGAGCGGAGCGGCGAAGAGGACGGCCGCGAAGCCGCCGACGCCGGCGAGAGCCCCCATCGCGGCGAGCCGGTGCGGATCCGCACCCGCCGTCAGCCGCGCGGCGGCGAGGGCGAAGCCGAGCACGCCGCCGGCGGCGAAGATTGCCGTCAGCAGCGTCGTGCCGCCGACCGACATCCCGAGGACCTGGCCGCCATAGGGCTCGAGCAGCACGTCCTGCATCGAGAACGCCGCCGACCCGAGCCCGACCGCGACGAGGCGCCGCCGCCAGCCCTCGCTGCGCGTCAGCTCGCGCCAGGCGGTGTCGAAATGCGCAGGCGCGGCGTCGTGGCGAGTGCGCGAGGGGTCCCGCGCCTCCTGCTTCCACAGCGCGACGCCGTTCAGCACCATGGTCAGGATCGCCGAACCCTGGATCACCTGGATCAGCCGCAGCTGGCTGAACTCGGCGAGCAGCACGCCGAACACCAGCCCGCCGGCGAACATGCCGACGAGCATCATCAGCGACAGCAGCGCGACGACCCTCGGCTGCCGCTCGACCGGCACGAGGTCTGTGGCGAGGGCGAGGCCGGCCGTCTGCACCGTGTGCAGTCCTGCACCGACCAGCAGGAAGGCCAGCGCCGCGGCGAGCGGACCGACGATCTCCGGCGCGTCGGCATCCCCGGACAGCACGATCAGCGCGAAGGGCATGATCGCGAGGCCGCCGAACTGCAGCATGGTGCCGATCCAGATGTAGGGCACCCGCTTCCAGCCGAGGTAGGAGCGGTGGTTGTCGGAGCGGAAGCCGATCAGCGCGCGGAACGGCGCGGCGAGGATGGGCAGCGCGATCATCACCGCCACCAGCGTTGCCGACAGGCCGAGCTCGACGATCATCACCCGGTTCAGCGTGCCGATCAGCAGTGCCGCCGCGAGCCCGACCGACACCTGGAAGAGGGAGAGGCGCAGCAGCCGCGGCAGCGGCACGTCGGCCGTCGCGGCGTCGGCGAAGGGCAGCCACTTCGGGGCGACCGACAGCCAGGCCGAGGAGATGCCGCGCCGCGCCGTCATCGGGGCAGGAGCTCCATCGCCTGGGAGGTGTAGAAGCCGCGCGCCACCCGCTGCGTGCGGCCGACCCGCCACGCGGCGAGCGCCGGAGCCGCGGCGATCCGGGCGCGCAGGCTGCCTTCGGAGACCGGCTCGATCGCCGGCGCCCTGTCCCCGCGCGGGAAGGCGCGGCCCGCGACATGCATGACGGCCAAGAGCGGCGTGCGCGGGGCGAAGGTGAACAGGATCGAGCGGCGGACCCGCAACGCAAGGCGGCCGAGCGCGGATACCACGTCGTTCGCGCGGTAGTGGATCAGGCTGTCCATCGCGACCGCGTGGTCGAACTCGCCGAGCGCCGGATCCAGCATGTCGCCGACGCGGAACGTCACCCGTCCGGCGCCGTGGCGGCCCTCGGCCCGCTGCCGCGCGAGGGTGACGAGCGTTGCGGAGATGTCCACCGCCAGCACCTCCGCCCCGCGCTCCGCCGCCTCCACGGCCAGCGCGCCGGTGCCGCAGCCGGCGTCGAGCAGGCGGCGGCCGCTCATGTCCCCGGGCAGCCAGGACAGGAGCAGACGCCGCATCTCCTCCCGCCCGGCGCGGACGGTGGCGCGGATGCCGGAGACCGGGGCGTCGGAGGTGAGCTTCGCCCACGCCTCGGCGGCGGTGCGGTCGAAGTACTGCTCGATCTCGCCGCGGCGGGCGTCGTAGCTTCCGGCATGGACGGCGGCGCGCATCTCAGTCATACCCCAGCAGGTCGAAGATCTCCCGGTCCTTGAGCGGCTCCGCCGCGAGCGGCTCGACCCCCTGCCAGAGCTTCTCGGCGAGCTGCAGATACTCCTGCTGGACGGCGCGGAGTTCCGGGCTGTCCTCCATCTCGAACAGCACGGCCTTCTTCAGACGCGAGCGGCGGATGACGTCGAGCGAGGGGAAATGCGCCAGCGTGCGCATGCCGGTGGCGGCGTTGTAGCGCTCGATCTGGTCGGTCGAGTCGCTGCGGTTGGCGATGACGCCGCCGATCCGGACGCCGTAGTTCTTCGCCTTGGCGCCGATGGCGGCGACGATCCGGTTCATCGCGAAGATGCTGTCGAAGTCGTTGGCGGCGACGATCAGGCCGCGGTCGGCATGCAGCAGGGGCGAGGCGAAGCCGCCGCACACGACGTCCCCCAGCACGTCGAACACCACGACGTCGGTGTCCTCGAGCAGGTGGTGCTCCTTCAGCAGCTTGACCGTCTGGCCGACCACATAGCCGCCGCAGCCGGTGCCGGCCGGCGGGCCGCCGGCCTCGACGCACATCACGCCGCCGTATCCCTCGACGACGAAGTCCTCGGGGCGGAGTTCCTCGGCGTGGAAGTTCACGCTCTCCAGCGCGTCGATCACCGTCGGGATCAGGCGCTTCGTCAGGGTGAAGGTGCTGTCGTGCTTCGGGTCGCAGCCGATCTGCAGCACCCGCTTGCCGAGCTTCGCGAAGGCGACCGAGAGGTTGGAGGACGTCGTGCTCTTGCCGATGCCGCCCTTGCCGTAGACGGCGAACACCTTGGCGCCCTCGATGCGCGCGGCCTGGTCCATGTGGACCTGCACGCTGCCCTCGCCGTCGCCCTTGCCGCGCGGCAGGGCGCCGCGGATCGTGGATGTGCGGACGACGGTGTTCATGCGGCCATCTCCACGCCGATGCCTTCGATCCGGTCCTCGAGCTCCTCTCCGGCGCGGCGCAACGCATCCAGCGTCGCCTCGTCCGGCTGCCAGTAGCAGCGCGCCTCGGCTTCCAGCAGGCGGTTGGCGATCTTCGCCGAGGCCGCCGGGTTGAGCGCGGCGAGGCGGGCGCGCATCTCGGGATCGAGCATGTAGGTCTGCGCGAGGTGCTGGTAGACCCAGGGGCTGACCTGGCCGGTCGTCGCCGACCAGCCCATGGTGTTCGTCACGTGCTCCTCGATCTGCCGCACGCCCTCGTAGCCGTGCGCCAGCATCCCCTCGTACCACTTCGGATTGAGGGCGCGCGTGCGGCATTCGAGCGCGACCTGCTCCGAGAGGCTCCGCACCGTGCCGGCGCCGCGCGTCTGGTCGCCGATGTAGACGGCGGCGTCCGCACCGCCTTTCGCGCGCTTCACCGCGCGGCTGATGCCGCCCAGGCTGTCGAAGTAGTGGCTGACGGTGGTGATTCCGAGTTCGACGGAGTCGAGGTTCTGGTAGGTGGCGTCCACGGTGGCAAGCATGTGCTGCAGCACCGCGTCCTGGCGGCGGGGGCGCCCGTCCACGCCGTAGGCGTGGCCCTTGCGCTTGAGGTAGGCCTCGGCGAGCTCGTCCTCGTCCTGCCAGGTGCCGGTGTCCACCATCAGGTTGACGTTCGCGCCGTAGGCGCCGTCGGCGTTGCTGAACACGCGCAGCGCCGCTTCCGCGAGGCTGCCGCCGTGCCGCGCCTGGAAGGCGAGCGCGTGCTTGCGCACGAAGTTCAGGTCCTCCGGCTCGTCGGCCTCGGCGGCGAGGAGGGCGGCTTCCGCGAGCAGCCTGGTCTGCAGCGGCAGCAGGTCGCGGAAGATGCCGGAGAGCGACACCATCACGTCGATCCGCGGGCGGCCGAGGCGTTCGAGCGGGATCAGGCACGCCCCCGACAGGCGGCCGTAGGAGTCGTGCCGCGGCTCGGCGCCGATCAGGCGAAGCACCTGGGCGATCGGTCCGCCTTCCGTCTTGAGGTTGTCGGTGCCCCAGAGCACGACCGCGACAGTCTCCGGCAGCGTGCCGTGGTCGGCCAGGTGGCGCGCGAGCAGGCGCTCGGCCTGCGCCGCGCCGTCGGCGACGGCGAAGGCCGATGGGATGCGGAACGGATCGAAGCCGTGCAGGTTGCGCCCGGTCGGCAGCACCTCGGTGGTGCGGAGAAGGTCGCCGCCCGGCGCGGGGCGGATGTAGCCGCCGTCGAGGGCATGGAGGATCGCCGGCAGTTCCGCGTCGGCGGCGAGGAGCCGGTCGAGCCTGTCGCGCTCGGCCGGGTCGGCGATCCCGGCGGCGTCGAGCAGTTCGCGCCGCTCTTGCGCGTCGGGCGTCCGGCCGACGACGTGCAGCCCGTGCGGGATCAGGGTGTATTCGAGCTCGAGCAGCGCGGCCGACAGCGCAGCGATCCGCGAGTCGAGTTCCGCCGCGTCCCACGGGGGCTCGGCCGCCGTGAGCTCGACCGCCGCCGCCTGCGCCTGCACCATGCCGGCAAGCGCCGCCCGCTGCGCCGGGTCGGTCGCCGGATCGAGCGAACGCCAGCGCTCGAGCGACGCCTTGAGGTCGAGCAGGCCGCGATACAGCCCGGCATGCGCGACCGGCGGCGTGAGGTAGGAGATCAGCGTCGCATTGGCGCGCCGCTTGGCCAGCATCCCCTCGGACGGGTTGTTGGACGCGTAGAGGTAGAAGTTCGGCAGGTCGGCGATCAACCGGTCGGGCCAGCAGGACGCGGACATTCCGGCCTGCTTGCCCGGCATGAACTCGAGCGCGCCATGGGTGCCGAAATGCAGCACTGCGTCGGCTTGGAAGTCCTCGCGGATCCAGCGGTAGAAGGCGGCGAAGGCGTGGGTCGGGGCGAAGCCGTGCTCGAACAGCAGCCGCATCGGGTCGCCCTCGTAGCCGAAGCCCGGCTGCAGGCCGACGAACACGTTGCCGAAGGTCGCGCCGAGCACGAGGATCGCCGCGCCGTCGCTGTTCTGGCGGCCGGGCGCCGGCCCCCATTGCCGCTCGATCTCGCCGAGCCAGGGCTGGCGCTTCACATGGTCGTCCGCCGGGATGCGCGCGGCGACATTGGCGGGCGTGCCATGGCGCGCCGCGTTGCCCTCCAGGATGGCACGGCGCAGCGCGTCCACGCTGTCAGGCACCTCCACGCGGTAGCCCGCGTCCCGCATCGCGCGGAGGGTGTTGAACAGGCTCTCGAACACGCCGAGATAGGCGGCGGTGCCGGCGTTGCCGGCGTTCGGCGGGAAGGCGAAGAGGACGATCGCCACCTTCCGCTCCGCCCGCGCGCGCCGGCGCAGCGCGACCAGACGAGCCACGCGGGCGGCAAGCGCGGCCGCGCGCTCCTCGTGCGCCACCATGCTGCGCGTGCATTCGCCCTCGCAGCCAGGGCAGCGCTCGGCGGTTCCGTCGCGGCCGCAACGGCCGCCGAAGGTCATCGGCAGCGTCCCGCCGTCGAGTTCGGGCAGCGCCACCATCATCGTCGCCTCGACCGGCGTCAGGCCGCGCTTGTCGCGTTCCCATTGGGCAAGCGTCTGGAACTCGAGCGGATGGGCGGTGATGTAGGGGACATCGAGCGCGGCGAGCGTCGCCTCCGCGGCGCGGGCGTCGTTGTAGGCGGGGCCGCCGACCAACGAGAAGCCGGTGAGCGACACCACGGCGTCCACCGTCGCGCGGCCGTCCCGCATGAAGAACGCTTCGATCGCGGGGCGCTGGTCGAGCCCGGCGGAGAAGGCCGGAACGACCGACAGCCCGCGCGCCTCGAGCGCTGCGATCACCCCGTCGTAGTGCCCGGTGTTTCCGGCGAGCACATAGGAGCGCATCACCAGAAGCCCGACCCGGCCGCTAGATCCCTCCGCGGGCAGCAGCTCCGCCCGCTCCGCGATGCGCCCGGGAAGGCGGGGGTGGTAGAGGCCGACATCCGGATACTCCACCGGCGGCGCAGCCTTCGCGACACGGGCAAGGCCGGCGCGCTCGCCGCTCGCGTAGCGGCCGACCAGCATCCGGACGAGGTTGGCGAGATTGTCCGGCGAGCCGGCGAGCCAGTACTGAAGCGCGAGGAAATAGGCGCGGACGTCCTGCGCCGTGCCGGGGATGAAGCGCAGCAGCTTCGGCAACTGCCGCAGCATCCGCATCTGCCCCGCGCCGGAGGAGGCGCCGTCCTTCCGTGCGCCGCGCAGCTTCCGCAGAAGCGCGAGCGGGCCGCGCGCTTCCGCCGACATGTCGAAGCGCCCAAGACGCGTGAGCTTCGTCACCTCCCCGGCGGAGAGCAGCCCGATCATCGCGTCGCAGGCCTCCCGCCGCGCCAGGAGGGCCGGCAGCACGGCGCGGATGTGGTCCTCGAGGAACAGCATCGCGGCGATCACGATGTCGCCCCGGGCGATGTCGGCGCGGCAGGCCTCGAGCGCGCGGGGATCCGTCCCCCACTCGTCGGCCGTGTGCACGATGAGGTCGAGGCCGGGCATCTCCGCCCGCAGCGCCGCGCGGGCCTTCGCCACCGCGGCGCCGAAATGGCTGTCCATGGTGACGATGACGACGCGCATCGCGTCAGCGCGCGAAGTGGGCCTTGGCGTCATACAGCGTCTCGACCGTGATGGTTGCGATGCCCCGCTCGAGGGCGAAGCGCTCGGTGTTGCGCCTCGCCTTGCCGCGGACGAAGAACGGGATCTTGCGGAGCTCGGCCTCCGCCTCCGGCGCCCAGACCGCCGCGGCAGGCGCGGCGGCTGCGACCGGCGCGGGCGCCACCGCCTCCGCCATCGGCGCGGCCTTCGCGGCGTGGCCGAGATGCGAGGGCGCGGCGCCGTCGTGGAACTCGAAGTCGTCGCGGAACATCGCCAGCAGATGCTCCTCGAGGCCCATCATCAGCGGATGGACCCAGGTGTCGAACAGGACATTCGCGCCCTCGAACCCCATCTGCGGCGAGGTGCGGGCCGGGAAATCCTGCACATGCACCGGCGCGGAGATCACGGCGCAGGGGATGCCGAGCCGCTTTGCGACGTGGCGCTCCATCTGCGTGCCGAGCACCAGTTCCGGCTGCAGCTCGGCGATCCGCGCCTCCACCTCGAGGTAGTCGTCCGCGATCAGCGACTCGACGCCGTGCCGCGCCGCGCAGTCGCGCACCTCGCGCGCCAGTTCGCGGGAGTATGTGCCGATGCCGACGACGCGGAAGCCGAGCTCCTTCGACGCGACGCGCGCGGCGGCAACCGCATGCGTGGCGTCGCCGAAGACGAAGACGCGCTTGCCGGTGAGATAGGTGGAATCGACGGAGCGGGAATACCACGGCAGCCGCGTGTCCTCGGCGCGGAGCGCGGGCCCCGGGTCGACCCCGGCAAGTGCGGCGACCTCGCGGATGAAGTCGCGCGTCGCCCCGACGCCGATCGGAACCGTGCGCGTCGCCTCCTGGCCGAATGCACGCTTGAGCCAGGCGGCGACCGGGTTCGCGATCTCGGGGTAGAGCACCACGTTGAAGTCGGCGTCGCCGATCCGCGCGAGGTCGGCCGGCGAGGCGCCGAGCGGGGCGACAAGATTGACCTCGATCCCGAGCAGGTCGAGGAGGTGGCGGACCTCGCGCAGGTCGTCGCGGTTGCGGAAGCCGAGGCTGGTCGGGCCGAGGATGTTGCAGCGCGGCACCGCGCGGCGCTCGCGCCGCGTTCCGGGCGGGGGCAACGCCCCGGCGAAGGCACGCACCACCTGGTAGAAGGTCTCGGCCGCGCCCCAGTTCTCCTTCTTCTGGTAGGCCGGAAGCTCGACCGCCACCACCGGGATCGGCAGGCCGAGCGTGCGGGCGAGGCCGCCCGGATCGTCCTGGATCAGTTCCGCCGTGCAGGAGGCGCCGACCAGAAGCGCCTGCGGCCGGAAGCGCTCGTAGGCGTCGCGCGCCGCGGCCATGAAGAGCTCGGCGGTGTCGCCGCCGAGGTCGCGCGCCTGGAAGGTGGAGTAGGTGACGGGCGGGCGCCGGCCGCTCCGCTGGATCATGGTGAACAACAGGTCGGCGTAGGTGTCGCCCTGCGGTGCGTGGAGCACGTAGTGCAGCCCGACCATCGAATCGGCGACGCGCATCGCCCCGATGTGCGGCGGCCCCTCGTAGGTCCAGACCGCGAGCTGCATCGCCTACACCTCCAGCGCCGCGCGGCGCGCGAGCGGGCGGGCGAACAGTCCGGCGAGGTCGGCCGCCTGGTCGTAGCCCTGGATCGGGGAGAAGACGAGCTCGATCGACCATTTCGTCGTCACGCCCTCGGCCTCCAGCGGGTTGGCGAGGCCGAGGCCGCAGACGACGAGATCGGGCCGCGCGGCGCGGCAGCGGTCGAGCTGGCGCTCGACATGCTGGCCTTCGGACAGCGTCGGTCCCGCGGGAAGCAGCTCGAGCTCGGGCGCGAGATGGGCGCGGTGCAGATAGGGCGTGCCGACCTCGATCGGGCGCATGCCGCATTCGCGCGCGAGGAAGCGGGCGATCGGGATCTCGAGCTGGCTGTCGGGGAAGAAGAAGACGCTGCGTCCGGCGAGCGAGGCGCGCACGCGCTCGACCGCGGCGCGGGCGCGGGCCGCGGGCGCGGCCGTCACCGCATCGAAGCGCGCCTCCTCCACGCCCCAGGCCTCGGCGGCGGCGCGCAGCCAGAGGGTGGTGCCCTCGGCGCCGAGGGGGAAGGGTGCGGGCAGGTGGAGCGCGCCGCGCGCTTCCAGCGCGCGCGCGGTGTCGGCCAGGAAGGGCTGCGCCAGCAACATGCGCGTGCCGGCGCCGACCGGCGGGAGTTCGGCGGCGCGGCGCGGCGGCAGGAAGCGGACCGGGCCGATGCCGAGTTCGGCGAAGATGCGGCGGAACTGGTCCTCCACCACCTCGGCGAGCGCACCGACGACGAGGAGCTGCGACTCGTCGCTCCGCGCCATCTCCGGCACGAGGGCGGCGAGGCAGGCGTCCTCGCCCTGGGTGAAGGTGGTCTCGATGCCGCTGCCGGAGTAGTTCAGCACGCGCACGGCCGGCCTGAACCGGGCGTCCAGCCGTTCGGCGGCGCGCTTGAGGTCGAGCTTGATGACCTCCGACGGGCAGGAGCCGACGAGGAACAGCAGCCTGATGTCGGGGCGGCGTTCGAGCAGCCGCGCCGCCACGCGGTCGAGTTCCGCATTCGCATCCAGCAGCCCGGCGAGGTCGCGCTCCTCGAGGATGGCGGTCGCGAAGCGCGGTTCCGCGAAGATCATCACGCCCGCCGCCGATTGCAGCAGATGCGCGCAGGTCCGGCTGCCGACGACGAGGAAGAAGGCGTCCTGGATCTTGCGGTGCAGCCAGACGATTCCGGTGAGCCCGCAGAACACCTCGCGCTGGCCGCGCTCCAGCAGCACCGGCGCGTCGGAGCAGCCGCCGGCGGAGGGGCGCGGCGCGATGCTGTTCACGCCGCCTGCCTCGCGCGCGCCGGCGATTCCAGCCGCGCGGCGCGGAGCTTCAGCACGAACTGCGTCGCGTTGATCACGTAGGCGGCATAGGCGGCAAGCGCGAGCCACATGCGGAACAGCGGTTCGCCGAGCGCGCCGAACAGCGCGACGAGGTAGGCGGTGTGCAGCGCCAGCACCAGCATCGAGAACACGTCCTCCCAGTAGAAGGACGGCGCGAAGAGGTATCTGCCGAACACCCGGTGTTCCCAGATGCAGCCGGTGACCATGATGAGGTAGAGGACGAGCGTCTTGACGACGATCGAGACCTCGGCCGCGAACAGGCCCTCTCCCGTCAGCAGATATGCGAGGACGAGGCCGAGGCTGACGAGGAACACCGCGAACTGCACCGGCGCGAGGATGCCCTGCACGAGGGTCCAGGGTGTCGCGTCGCGCCGCGCGCGCTCCTCCGGCGTGTAGAGCGGGCGGCGTTGCGCCGTCCTGTGGCTGCGCCCGGCTGCGGCGCCGTAGGGGCAGCCGTCGAAGGCATTGATCAGCCGGTCGAGAACTCCGGATGACGACATCCCGTGACACTCCCTCCGCCCGGTCGGGCGGCTGCGGGCGCCGGTTCCCTCGGTGCCGCCTTCGGCTGCGTGATGCCCCGTGGAGCCCCAAGCCGATCGGCCCTGCGTCCCGGCGCTCCCTCCGCCTCCCGTCCACTGTCAGGCTAGGCAGACAGGTCTCCTGGTGTCAAGTTCGATTGACGTAAACCACAATTGACATCGCCTCCGGCCAGGCGCGATAAGACGCCGGCGAACGGGGATGGTCGAAGATCCGATGGCGGGATCCGCGCTTCAGCCGGACAGCAACGGCCGCCCCAGGCGGGCGACCCCGCCGCCGCTGTCACCGATGGATGACAAGCCGCGTCAGGCCGCTGTCCATGGCCGGATCGCCCGCATCGCCCGCGCCATCGAGGCGGAGGTGGTGCCCAGGCTTGTCGGCCGCGGCCTCGCGGAGGGGCCGCAGCGCCCGACCGCCGAGGAGATCGAGCGCATGGCGGCGCTCGCCGCCGCCGACGACGTCGCGGCCGCGATCGCCTTCGCCGAGGCGCTGGTGGCCCGCGGCATTCCGGTGCCGGCGCTGCTGCTGCATCTGTTGTCCCCGGCCGCCGCGCGGCTCGGCGAGTGGTGGGTCGAGGACCGCTGCAGCTTCGTGGACGTGACGCTCGGGCTGATGCATCTGCAGCATGTGCTGCAGGCGCTGAGCCCGCTGCTGCTGCCGGACATCACCGCCCCGCCGGAGGCGCGGCGGATCCTGCTGCTGGCCGCGCCGGGCGAACAGCACCTGTTCGGCCTGTCGGTGGTGGCGGAGTTCTTCCGCCGCGGCGGCTGGGAGGTGGCGTCGGAAACGCCGGCGGACACGGCCGAGGCCGCACGCCTCGTGCGGCAGGACTGGTACACGGTGGCCGGACTCTCCGCCGGCACGGTCGAGCGCGCGGCGGGGCTTGCGCCGCTGATCGCTGCGATCCGCCGGGCGTCCTGCAATCCGGCGATCGCGGTGCTGGTCGGCGGGGCGGGGTTCCGGGCCCGTCCCGAACTCGCGCGCGAGATCGGGGCCGACGGGACGGCCGGCGACGGCGAGCAGGCGGTGCGGCAGGCGGAAGCGCTCGCCGCGCTCCTGGTGGCGGGAAGGTGACGATGGCGGCCCGGGAGCTGCCGGAGCGACAGGGCGGGGAGCCTGTTCGAAGCGTGTTCGGTTTCGAGTCGGCGCAGCGGATCATCGGCGAGATCGGCGGCGAGGCCGCAGCCTCGGCGCTCGCCGTGGCGTCCGACATGACGCTTCTGCTGGACGCAGACGGCGTCATCCGCGACGTGGCCTTCGGCAGCGCCGACCTCGCCGCCGCCTTCCCCGGCCGGCAGGGCTGGATCGGCAGGCCCTGGGCCGAGACGGTGACCGAGGAAAGCCGCAGCAAGGTTCCAGAGTTGCTGCGCGACGCGCTGGCCGGCGCGCCGCCGCGCTGGCGGCACGTCAACCAGGCCTCCGACGGCGGCGCGCCGGTCCCGGTGCTGTGCACCGCAACCCGGCTCGGGCGCAGCGAGCGGATCGTCATCCTCGTCTTCGCGCGCGACCTGCGGCAGATCTCGGTGCTGCAGCAGCGTCTGGTGCAGGCGCAGCAGGCGATCGAGCGCGACTACGCCCGGCTGCGCCACGCCGAGACGCGCTACCGCCTGCTGTTCCAGATGTCGGCCGAGCCGGTGCTGCTCGTGGATGCCGCGACGCTCCGGATCGCCGAGGCGAACCCGGCGGCGGACCGGCTGCTCGGCGGGGCGGAGGGGAGCGCGGCCGGCCGGTCGCTGCTCGATGCGTTCGACAGCGGCGCGCAGCAGCGCGTCGAGGCCATGCTGTCGGCCGTGCGCAGCGCCGGGCGGGCGGAGGAGGCGCGGCTGCGCCTCGCCGGCGGGGAGCGCGAGGTGATCGTCTCCGCCTCTCTGCTGCGGCAGGACCGCGCGGTGCAGTTCCTGATCCGCCTCGCCTTCCCGGCGGCCGGGCGCAACGAGGTCGCGATCCCGCCGCGCGAGGCGCTGATGCTCGACGTGGTGCGCGCGACCCCCGACGGTTTCGTGCTCGCCGCCCAGGACGGCCGCATCCTCGCCGCCAACGCCGCCTTCCTCGACATGGCGCAGCTGCCGAACGAGGAGCAGGCCCGCGGGCAGCCGCTGTCGCGCTTCCTCGGGCGGCAGGGCGTCGAGCTCGACGTGCTGATGGCGAATGTCCGGCTGCGCGGGCCGGTGCGGCTGTTCCAGACGGAATTCCGCGGCGCGCAGGGCGCGACGGCAGAGGTCGAGGTGTCGGCCTCGGCGGTGCTGGAGGCGGGCGAGACCTGCTTCGGCTTCTCGATCCGCGATGTCGGCGCGCGGCTCGGCCAAGGCACGGGCGACGGGCAGGGCGCGGCGGCGGAGCAGAGGCGCGGCGGCGCGCCGGTGGTCGGCCGGCCGGTCGAGCAGCTGGCGCAGCTCGTGGGCCGGGTGCCGCTCAAGGACCTCGTGCGCGAGGCGACCGACGTGATCGAGAAGCTCGCGATCGAGGCGGCGCTCGAGCTCTCCAACGACAACCGCGCCTCCGCGGCCGAGATGCTCGGGCTGTCGCGGCAGAGCCTGTACGTGAAGCTTCGGCGCTACGGCATCGGCGACCTAGAGCCGGAGGAGGGCGGCTGATGCCGGACCACGCCATCGCGCTGCGGCGGCCCGATCCCTCGGCGGTGCTCGAGCTGCTGAAGCCGGTGACGTGGTTCGCACCGGTCTGGGCCTTCCTGTGCGGGGTGGTGTCCTCGGGCGAGCCGGTGTGGGAGCGCATCGGCCTCGTCGCGGCCGGGGTCCTGCTCGCCGGCCCGATGGTGTGCGGCATGAGCCAGGCGGTGAACGACTGGTTCGACCGGCACGTGGACGCGATCAACGAGCCGAACCGGCCGATCCCCTCGGGGCGGATCCCCGGGCCGTGGGGCCTCCGGATCGCGATCGCCTGGACCGTGCTCTCGCTCGGCCTCGCCGCGCTGCTCGGGGCCTGGGCCTTCGCCGCGACGGTGATCGGCGTCGCCCTCGCCTGGGCCTATTCCGCGCCGCCGCTGCGGCTGAAGCGGAACGGCTGGTGGGGCAACGCCGCGGTCGGCTTCTCCTACGAGACGCTGCCGTGGATCACGGGCGCGGCGATCCTCTCCGCCGGCGCGCCGGGGTGGAAGGTGATCGTTCTGGCGGCGCTCTACGGCGCCGGCGCGCACGGCATCATGACGCTGAACGACTTCAAGTCCATCGAGGGCGACCGGAGGATGGGCGTCGCGTCCCTGCCGGTGCTGCTCGGCCCCGAGCGGGCGGCGAGGCTCGCCTGCGCGGTGATGCTGGCGCCGCAGCCGGTGGTGGCGGCGCTGCTGCTGGCCTGGGGCGCACCCGTCGCGGCTACCGTCGTCGCGCTGCTGATCGGCGCGCAGCTGCTGCTGATGCGGAAGCTGCTGACCGACCCGCGCAGGCTCGCGCCCTGGTACAACGCGACCGGCACGAGCCTCTACGTGCTCGGGATGCTGGCCGCCGCCATCGCGGTGGGAGGCGTGTCATGAGAGGGCTCTCCTGGTTCGCCGTCGTCCGGCTCGGCCTCGTGCAGACGGCGCTCGGCGCGATCGTCGTGCTGACCACCTCGACGCTGAACCGGGTGATGGTGGTCGAGCTGGCGCTGCCGGCGATCCTGCCCGGGCTGCTCGTCGGGCTGCACTACGCGGTGCAGATGCTGCGGCCGCGCATGGGCTGGGGCGCAGACATGGGCGGGCGCCGCAGCCCGTGGATCCTGGGCGGCGTCGCGGTGCTGGCGGCGGGCGGGGTTCTCGCCTCGGTCGCCACCGCGCTGATGGCGGAGTGGGTCGCGCCCGGCGTCGCGCTTTCGCTGGCCGCGTTCTTCGTCATCGGCGTCGGCGTGGCGGCGGCGGGGACGAACCTGCTGGCGCTGCTTGCGGCCGAGACGCATCCGCGCCGGCGCCCGGCGGCGGCGACCCTCGTCTGGATCATGATGATCGCCGGCTTCGCGGTGACGGCGACGGTCGCGGGCAGGCTGCTCGACCCGTATTCGCCCGCGCGGCTTGTCGCGGTGTGCTCGGGCGTCAGCCTGGCCGCGCTCTTGGTCGCGGCCCTCGCCCTGTGGCGCGTGGAGCCGGCGCGCTCCGCGCGCTTCGACGCGCGGCCGGAGCCGGAGGGCGCGAGGCAGCCCTTCGCCGCGGCGCTGGCCGAGGTGTGGCGCGAGCGCGAGGCGCGGGTGTTCGCGATCTTCGTGTTCGTCTCCATGCTCGCCTATTCGGCGCAGGACCTGCTGCTCGAGCCCTTCGCCGGCGAGGTGTTCGGCCGCAGCATCGGGCAGTCCACGCAGCTCGCCGGCATCCAGAACGGCGGCACGCTGCTCGGCATGATCGCGGCGGCGGTCGCGGGCAGCGTGTTCCGCGCCTCGATGCGGGCGTGGACGGTCGGCGGCTGCCTGTTCTCCGCCGCGGCGCTGGTCGTGCTGGTCGGCGCGGGCCGCGCGCTGCCGCTGGAGGCGACGTATCTGGCGCTCGGCCTCGGCAACGGCGCCTTCGCCGCCGCCGCCATCGCGTCCATGATGCTGCTGGCCGGCCAGGGCCGCACGCGGCGCGAGGGCACGCGCATGGGGCTGTGGGGCGCGGCGCAGGCCATCGCCTTCGGGCTCGGCGGCGTGGTCGGCACCGCGGCGCTCGACCTCTCGCGGCTCGCGCTCGGTGATGCGGCCGCCGCCTACGCGCTCGTGTTCGTCCTGATCGCGCTGATGTTCGCCGCCGCCGCCTGGCTCGGCGCTCGGATCAGCGCCGCCCCGCTTCCCCCCGCGCCGGCCTTCGCCCGGCATGCCCCCGGAGACTGACGCATGGAACACGCGGCGGAGCGCTTCGATTGCGTGGTGGTGGGCGGCGGGCCCGCGGGCGCTACCGCCGCGGAGGATCTGGCCCGCGCAGGGCTGAGCGTCGCGCTGCTCGACAAGGCGGGGCGGATCAAGCCCTGCGGCGGCGCGATCCCGCCGCGGCTGATCCGCGACTTCGACATCCCGGACGAGCTGATCGTCGCGCGCATCACCTCGGCGCACATCGTCTCGCCGAAGGCGCGCGTGGCCGACATGCCGGTGGAGCGCGGCTATGTCGGCATGGTGGATCGCGAGCATTTCGACGAGTTCCTGCGTGTGCGCGCGGCGAAGGCGGGCGCGCAGCGGCACGCCGGCACCTATCTGCGGATCGAGCGCGACGGCGGGGGGCATCCGGTCGTGGTGTATGAACCCAAGGGCCGCGACGGCGAGGAGGCGCGCATCCCCGCGCGCATGGTGATCGGCGCGGACGGCGCCAACAGCCTGGTGGCGAGGCAGGAAGTGACGGGCGAGCGCCCGAAATGCGTGTTCGCCTACCACGAGATCATCGCGACGCCGGCCGACGGCCGCGTGGACGGCGCGCGCTGCGACGTCGTGTATGACGGGCGGCTGTCGCCCGATTTCTATTCCTGGATCTTCCCGCATGGCCCGACGATCAGCGTCGGCACCGGCAGCGCGCACAAGGGCTTCTCGCTGCGCGGCGCGGTCGGCGCGCTGCGGGAGCGGACGGGGCTTGCGGATGCCGAGACCATCCGCCGCGAGGGCGCGCCGATCCCGCTCAAGCCGCTGAAGAGGTGGGACAACGGGCGCGACGTGGTGCTCGCCGGCGATGCCGCGGGCGTGGTCGCCCCCGCCTCCGGCGAGGGGATCTACTACGCGATGCTCGGCGGCCGGCTGGCGGCCGAGGCCGTCCGCGAGGCGCTCGCCACCGGCGACGCCAGGGCGCTCGCCCGCGCCCGCAAGCGGTTCCTGCAGGAACACGGGAAGGTCTTCTGGATCCTCGGGATCATGCAGGCCTTCTGGTATCGCAACGACTGGACCCGCGAGCGCTTCGTGAAGATGTGCCGCGACAAGGACGTCCAGCGCCTGACCTGGGAGGCCTACATGAACAAGAAGCTGGTCCGGCGCGATCCGCTGGCGCACGTGAAGATCTTCTTCAAGGACCTGGCGCATCTCATGGGTATCGCACGGGCCTAGGGACAGAAACGATGGTCTCCTTCCCGAAGCTCCCCGTCGGCCACGCCGGTGCGCTCGACCCCCGGCGCGACATGGCGCCCGGCGCCATGGTGCGCCGCCACGCCCCGGCGCTGCCGCTGCGCGTCGGCACGCGCGGCTCTCCTCTCGCGCTGTTCCAGACCCGGCTGTTCCTCTCGATCATCACGCGCTTCTGCCCGCTGATGCGGCAGATGAACGCGTTCGAGGAACACCAGATCACCACCTCGGGCGACAAGGTGCAGGACCGCGCGCTGGCCGAGGTGGGCGGCAAGGGGCTGTTCGCCAAGGAGATCCACGAGGCGATGCTGGAGCGCCGCATCGACTTCGCGGTGCACAGCCTGAAGGACCTGGAGACGCGCCTGCCGCCCGGCATCGTGCTCGCCTGCACGCTGCGCCGCGAGGATCCGCGCGATGCGCTGGTGTTCGGCCCCTCCTGCGGCGAGAGCACGGCGGAGGATCCCTTCGCCGCGCTGCCCAGGGGCGCGCTGGTCGGCACCGCCTCGGTGCGGCGGCAGGCGCAGCTCCTGCATCGCCGCCCGGACCTGCGCTGCGAAATGATCCGCGGCAATGTCGGCACGCGGCTCGGCCGCGTGCGGCGCGGCGATTTCGACGCCTCGCTGCTCGCGATCGCCGGGCTGAAGCGGCTGGAGCTGGAGCACGAGGCCGGCGCGGTGATCGCCCCCGACGTGATGCTGCCGGCCGTCTGCCAGGGCATCATCGGCGTGACGGTGCGCGAGGACGACGTCGAGCTGTGCGAGCTGCTCTCGGCGCTGGAGGACCCGGAGTCCCGCGCCGTCTCGCTCGCCGAGCGGGCGTTGCAGCATGCCCTCGACGGGTCCTGCCGCACGCCGATGGGCGGCTACGCGACGCGGCAGGAGGATGGCAGCCTGCGGCTGGTCGGCCTTGTCGCCCGCGCCGACGGCTCCTGGCTGCTGCGGCGCGAGGTGTCGGGCAGTCCGCGCGACGCCGAGGCGATGGGGCGCGAACTCGGCCTGTCGCTCAGGCGCGACGCGCCTGCGGACATCTTCGCCGAGTAGCGCTACACCCGGCGCGCCGCCGCCACCGCCGCCTTCGCTCCGGCGCCGACCAGCCACGCCCAGGCGCGCAGCAGCGCCCCCGGCGGCGGGCGGGCGGCCTCCCGCGCCTCGTCGCGGTGGTGCACCTCGTCGTCCTGGCATCGCGCCAGCAGCGCGCGAAGCGCCGGTTCGATACCCGCCGCGTCCAGCCGGTCGAGCTGTTCCTGGTAGTGGCGGTCCACGAAGCTCTCGACCGCGTCTATCGTCGCGTACACCGCGCGCGGGCCGAACAGCGCCGGCAGGAAGCCCGTCAGGAACCCCGCCGCGCGCCAAAGCGGCAGCAGCCGGCTGCGGTCGGCGGGCGGCAGCACCGCCTCCAGCAGGTCGAGGTGCCCCTGCTCCGTCGCCATGTGGCGCTCGGCGAAGCCGCGCAGCCCGGCGTCGCGCGAGACGGCCAGGATGCCGCGGTAGATCCACACCGCCCCGGTCTCCCCGGCGTGGTCGGAGCGGAGGTCGGCGGTGAGCCAGGCTGGGGTGTCGGAGAGGGCGATGCTCATGGCGGGCGGGATGTGGCGTGCGCCGCGCCCCTGGCAAGCGCCGCCCAGCGCCCCAGATGAGCGCCATGGAGCGACGCGAGGCCACGGTGTTCTATGATGGCGCCTGCCCGGTGTGTTCGCGGGAGGTGGCGCAATACCGCCGGCTGCGCGGCGCCGAGGCGCTGCGCTTCGTGGATGCGGCCTCCTGCGACGCCGCCGCCTTCGGCCCGGACCTGACGCGGGAGGCGGCGCTCGCGCGCATCCATGTGCGGGAGGCGGACGGGCGGCTCGTGTCGGGCGCCGCCGCCTTCGCCGCGATCTGGCGGCGGCTGCCGGCCTTCGCCTGGGCCGCGCCGGTACTGGAGCACCGCCTCGTCGCGCCGGTTGCGGAGGCTGGCTACCGCGGCTTCCTGCTGCTGCGGCGTCTGTGGCGGCGGTAGCTCAGCGGCGCGATGACCGCGCTGCCCTCGCCCTCGATCACCGGTTCGCCCTGATCGCCGATGCGCCGGTCGCGGGCGCCGCCGAGGATCGGAACAGCGCCATGGCCTGTGACATCGACCGTTCCGGGCAGGCCATAATGGCCGAGGACATGCGGTGGAACACCCGCCGCTCGCCGTCCAGCCGCCAGTCGCCGCCATAGGTGTTGCAGCGCGCTTGTCTGCCCATGCGGCCGTTCTTCTCGAAGCGCAGCGCCGTCGGCCGGTCGCCGGCGGCGGGCTCACCGGCGATCTCGATGGTCCGCCACTCGGGGCCCGTGACGCGGGAGGCGAGCATGCCGCCGCAGTCCTCGAACACGCGCTCGCCGAGCGTCACCCGCACGCGGTTGGGGGTGCGTCAGGTTCGCCATGCTGTCGCGGCAGGGGCCCGGCGTGATCGCCAGGCTGAAGGGCGGCTTGCCGGAGATGCCGGGATGCCGCGTGGTCCCGGCCGCCTCGCGCGGCGGGGCGTGGCCGGCGCGGCGCATCCTCGCCAAGAAGGAACAGTCGCGCCTTCCGCCCGATGATGCGGACCTGCGAGAACGGCTCGGTGCCGGAGGCGCGGTAGGCGAAGGGCTCTGCCCTCCCGCGCGTGGAACTCGGCCGGCCGGCCCGCCCAGGCGCCGCCGTGGCGCATGCCGGACGCCGCCTCGGCGGGCGCGAGCGGGATTGCGAGCCCTTCCAGCCGCAGCAGCATGCCGGGCTCGCGCGGCAGGCCCGGCGTCCGCACCATCTGCCGGAGGCGGAGTGCGCGCGCCGCCGGGTCGAGCGTGAGGCGGGCGAGGCCGGACCAGGCCTGGGCGTCGTCCGGCCCGCGCAGCGTAGCGGCGGGATCGGCCGCGTGGCCGGGCCGCACCGCCTCGGCCGGCACCCGCAGCAGCAGGCGGAACGGCAGCTGCCGGTCGCAGGCGGAAAGGCGGCTGCGGACGATCTCGGGGCCCTCGGCGACCAGCGCCGGCCCGGCGTTGGC
>JANWXJ010000108.1 GCA_025055335.1 Acetobacteraceae bacterium | reverse complement strand
CTTGCGCTCCGTCATGGGGTTGCCCCCTCCTGCCCGGGGTGCGATGTAGCGCGCCGCGCCGGAACATCCACCCCGCGGCCGCGGCGCGGCCCGTTTCGACCCGAGGACAGGCATGGCGAAAATCAAGGTCAAGACCCCCGTCGTCGAACTCGACGGCGACGAGATGACGCGCATCATCTGGGGCTTCATCAAGGAGCGGCTGATCCTTCCCTATCTCGACATCGAACTGAAGTACTACGACCTCGGCATCGAGAACCGCGACGCGACCGACGACCAGGTGACGGTGGACGCTGCCAACGCCATCAAGCAGTACGGCGTCGGGGTGAAGTGCGCGACCATCACGCCGGACGAGGCGCGCGTCGCCGAGTTCGGCCTGAAGAAGATGTGGCGGAGCCCGAACGGCACCATCCGCAACATCCTCGACGGCACGATCTTCCGCGAGCCGATCATCTGCCGCAACGTCCCGCGACTCGTTCCGCACTGGTCGCAGCCGATCGTCGTCGGCCGCCACGCCTACGGCGACATCTACCGCGCGGCCGAGACCAAGATCCCTGGCCCCGGCAAGGTGACGCTGACCTACCAGCCGGCCGACGGCGGCGCACCGCTCGTGCTCGACGTGCACGACTTCAAGGGCCCGGGCGTCACGCTCGGCATGCACAACACCCGCGCCTCGATCGAAGGCTTCGCCCGCGCCTGCTTCAACTACGGGCTGATGCGCGGCTACCCGGTCTACCTCTCCACCAAGAACACGATCCTCAAGGCCTATGACGGCATGTTCAAGGACGTGTTCCAGGAGATCTTCGACACCGAGTTCAAGGCCCGCTTCGAGGCGGCGAACCTCACCTACGAGCACCGTCTGATCGACGACATGGTCGCCTGCGCGCTGAAGTGGGAAGGCGGCTATGTCTGGGCCTGCAAGAACTACGACGGGGACGTGCAGTCGGACGTCGTGGCGCAGGGCTTCGGCAGCCTCGGGCTGATGACGTCGGTGCTGCTCTCGCCGGACGGCAAGACGGTGGAGAGCGAGGCGGCGCACGGCACCGTCACGCGCCACTACCGAGAGCACCAGAAGGGCCGGAAGACCAGCACCAACCCGATCGCGTCCATCTTCGCCTGGACGCGCGGCCTCGCCTACCGCGGCAGGTTCGACGGCACGCCCGAGGTCACCGCCTTCGCGGAGACGCTGGAGAAGGTCTGCATCGAGACGGTCGAGGCGGGCTACATGACGAAGGATCTCGCCGTGCTGATCAGCAAGGACCAGCCCTGGCTTACGACCGAGGACTTCCTCGCGAAGCTCGACGAGAACCTGAAGAAGGCGATGGCCTGAACGGAGGCGGGAGGGGAGGCCCCCCTCCCCTCATCCTTTTGCGCGCAACGCCATCAGCACCCGCTCCGGCGTCGCCGGCAGGTCCAGCGCCGCCAGCCCCGTCGCATCGCGCAGCGCGTTCCACACCGCCGTCGCGAGAAGCAGCGGCGGCTCGCCCACCGCCTTCGAGCGGAAGATCGTCTCGACCCGGGCGGGCGCGCTGTCCAGCAGCCGCACGCGCAAGGCCGGCGGCACGTCGCGCGAGCCGGGGATCTTGTACGTGGAGGGGCCGAGGGTACGCAGCCGCCCCTCCTTGTCCCACCACAGCTCCTCGCAGGTCAGCCAGCCGAGGCCCTGGACGAAGCCGCCCTCGATCTGCCCGCGGTCGATCGCCGGGTTCAGGCTGCGGCCGCAATCCTGCACGAGGTCGGCGGCCAGCACGCGGTGCTCCCCGGTCAGCGTGTCCACCACCACCTCCGCGAAGGCGGCGCCGTAGCTGAAGTAGAAGAAGGGCCGCCCCTTCATCGCCACCGGATCCCAGGACAGGTCGGGCGTGCGGTAGAACCCGGTGGCGGAGAGCGAAACCCGCTTCTTCCAGCAGAGTTCCGCGAGATCCCCGAACTCCATCGCCCGGTTGCCGTGTCGCACCAGGCCGTCCTCGAAGCGGATCTCGTCCGCCGGCACGTTCCACTGCTCCGCCGCCACCTCCGCCATGCGCCCGCGGATCGCGGAGGCTGCCGCATGGGCCGCCCAGCCGTTCAGGTCCGAGCCGGTGGAGGCTGCGGTCGGCGCCGTGTTGGGCACCTCGGCGGTCGAGGTGCGGGTGATGCCGACGCGCTCGATCGGCACGCCGAACACCTCGGCCACCACCTGCGCGACCTTGATGAACAGCCCCTGCCCCATCTCGGTGCCGCCGTGGTTCAGGCGGATCGAGCCGTCGGTGTAGACATGCACGAGCGCGCCCGCCTGGTTCAGGTGCAGCAGGCCGAAGGAGATCCCGAAGGCGAGCGCGAAGCCGCCGAGGCCGCGGCGCAGATACGGGTGCGCCGCGTTGAATGCCGCGATCTCGGCGCGGCGCTGCTCGATCCGCGCATCCGCCTTCGCTTCCGCCCAGACGCGGCGTATCAGGTCGCCCTCCAGCGGCTGGCCGTAGGGCGTCTCGCCGCCGTTCGGACCGCCTGCGAAGTTGCGCTCGCGAGCCGCGTCCACATGCTGAGCGGTGGCGGCGGCGACGCGGTGCAGCACCTCCTCCATCAGCAGCGCGCCCTGCGGGCCGCCGAAGCCGCGGAAGGCGGTGTTGCTGACGGTGTTGGTCTTGGCGACGAGCCCGGTGATGCGCACGTCCGGCACGTCGTAGCAGTTCAGCGCATGCGTCACGGCGCGCATGATCACGCCGCCCGACAGGTCGAGCGTGTGGCCGCCGTCCGCGGCCAGCGTGGCATCGAGGGCGAGCACGCGGCCGGTGTCGTCGAACCCGACATCGAAGCGGTAGAGGAAGGGATGGCGCTTGCCGGTCGCGGCGATGTCGGCCTTGCGCGGCAGGCGCAGCTTCACCGGCCGGCCGGTCGCGCGCGCCCCGAGCGCCGCGGCGGCGGCGATCCAGGAGGCGTTGCTCTCCTTGCCGCCGAACCCGCCCCCCATGCGGCGGCATTCCACGGTGATGCGGTTGTAGTCGCAGCCGAGCACGCGCGAGACGATGTGCTGCACCTCCGTCGGGTGCTGCGTCGAGGAGATGACGGTCTGCTCGCCGTCCTCGCCGGGGATGGCGATGGCGATCTGGCCCTCGAGGTAGAAGTGTTCCTGCCCGCCGCAGCGGAACTCGCCGGAAAGGCGTCGCGGCGCGGCGGCCAGCGCGGCTTGCGCATCGCCGCGGGCCATCACCATGGGCGGCAGGAGCAGTTGCTGTCGTTCCAGCGCCTCCTCGATGCGGAGAACGGGGACGAGGGCTTCGATCCGCGGCCGCACCGCGCGCGCGCCGAGCAGTGCTGCGTCGCGCGTCTCCGCCAGCACGAGCGCGAGCGTCTGGCCCCAGTGTTCCACCAGCCCCTCGGCGAACAGCGGCTCCACCGACCGGCCGCTGGACGAGATGTCGTTCTTGCCCGGGATGTCCGCCGGGCCAAGCGCCATCACGACGCCGGGCACGGCGAGCGCGGGCGAGAGGTCCAGATCGAGGATCCGGCCATGGGCCACCGGAGAGGGCACCAGGGCCGCATGCAGAAGGCCGGGCGGTTCCGGCAGGTCGTCGGCGTAGGCCGCTTCGCCGGTCGTGTGCTTGCGGGCCGAATCGTGGCGCAGAGCGGCCCCGACGGTCCGGTTCCGGGCCTTGAGATCCCCGTCCATGGCTCAGGCTGTTCCGGCGGCGAAGGCAGGCGCATGCGGCGCCGGCACGGACATCACGTCGTGCGGCAGGTCCTTCGCGGCCGCGCGCCAGAACAGGCGCCGAAGCAGCCCGCCGGCGGCGGCAAGACGATATTCGGCCGAACCGCGCCAGTCGCTGAGCGGCGAGAAGTCGAGCCGGAGCGCTTCGGCGGCGGCGGCGAAGCTCTCCTCCGCGAGCGGCCTGCCGAGCAGCGCGGCTTCGGTGGCCTCGGCACGGCGCGCGGTCGCGGCCATGCCGCCGAAGGCGAGCCGCGCCCCGCGCACCACGCCGTCCGCCACGTCCAGCGTCGCCGCCATGGCAACCGCCGAGATGTCCTGGTCGTGGCGGCGGGACAGTTTTTCCACGACAAACAGCCGCCCCGCCGGCGGACGCGGGAGGAACACGGACAGGATCACCTCGTCTTCGGCGAGCGCGGTCCTGCGGTAGTCGAGCAGGAACTCCTCCACCGGCAGCACCCGTTCGCCGCGGCGGGAGGCGAGGCGGACCCTGGCCCCGAGGGCGACGAGCGGCGGCAGCATGTCGCCGATCGGGGAGGCGGTGCCGAGATTCCCGCCCACGGTGCCGAGGCTGCGTATCTGCCGGGATCCGAGCCGCCCGAGATAAGGCCGCAGCGGCTCGAACCCGGCCTCGGCCTCGCACAGCGCGAGCAGGTCCCGGTACGGCACCGCCGCGCCGACCACGAGGCCCTCAGGCCGGCTCTCGATGGCCGAAAGGTCCGGGACGTTCTGCACGCAGATGACGGACGGAGGTCTCTCCCGGTGCTCCGACACGCGCAGGCCGAGATCCGTACCGCCCGCCAGCAGCCACGCCGCAGGGTCGGCTGCGCGCAGGTCGAGCAGGTCTGCCAGCCGGTTGGGCAGGTGGAAGACCTGGTCCGCGGTCTCGAACCTGGCCGCCGGCGGCGCCTCGTCCTGCCCGCAGGACGGAGGCTCGGGCGGGAGCCGGGCGATGGCGTCCAGGATCGGCCGATAGCCGGTGCAGCGGCAGAGGTTGCCGGCCAGCGCCTCGTGCGGATCGCCCCCTTCCTGGGCATGGGCGTAGAGGCTCATGACGATGCCGGGCGTGCAGAAGCCGCACTGCGTGCCGTCGCTCTCGGCCATCAGGGTCTGTGCCGGATGCGCCCCGCCGAGCCCCTCGACCGTGCGCACGCGCCGGCGGTGCAGCTGGCCGAGCAGCAGCAGGCAGGCGTTGACCGGCATCCGCCGCCCGTGCCGCTCCAGCACGACGGTGCAGGCACCGCAGTCGCCCTCGGCGCAGCCTTCCTTGGTGCCGGTCAAGCGCCCGGGGCCGCGCAGCCAGTCGAGCAGCGTCATGGTGGGCGAGGTTCCCGGCGGTATCCGCACCGGCTTGTCGTTCAGGAAGAAGGAGACGATGGTGTCCATGGCGAGCGAGCGTAGCAAACCGCGGGCCGATCGGAAGCGCGAACCGCCCGGCGCGCTGGCGGCTGGGCACGACTTCGCCTACACCGCTCGCGCCATGTCCGAAGCCGTCTCCCCCCGCGGGAATGCCCCCGTCCCGGCGGTCGCCCGCGAAGCGGCGCGCCGGCGCACCTTCGCCATCATCGCCCACCCTGATGCCGGAAAGACCACTCTGACCGAGCGGCTGCTGCTGAAGGGAGGCGCCATCCAACTCGCCGGCGCGGTCCGCGCCAAGGGCGCCGCGCGCCGAACCCGCTCGGACTGGATGCGGATCGAGCAGGAACGGGGCATCTCCGTCGCCACCGCGGTGATGACGTTCGTGCGCGGCGACACCGTGTTCAACCTGCTCGACACGCCGGGCCACGAGGATTTCTCGGAGGATACGTACCGCACCCTGACCGCCGTCGATGCCGCGGTGATGGTGATCGACGCCGCGAAGGGCATAGAGAGCCAGACCCGCAAGCTGTTCGAGGTGTGCCGCCTGCGCGACATCCCGATCATCACCTTCGTCAACAAGATGGATCGCGAAGGGCGCCACCCGTTCGAGCTGCTCGACGAGATCGAGAAGACCCTCGCCCTGGACGCCGCACCTCTCGTCTGGCCGGTCGGCCGCGCCGACCGCTTCGCCGGCGTGTGGGATTTTCGCGCGCCAGGCTTCCTGCCGGTCGGCGCGGATGCCGTCGTGCCGATGGCCGATCCCGCGGACCCGCGGCTTGCCGAACTGGTCGGGCCGGAGCGCGCGGCCGGCCTGCGGGAGGAGGCGTCCCTCGTCGAGGCCGCCTGCCCGCCCTTCGATCCCGGGGCGTATCGCGCCGGGCACCTGACGCCGGTGTATTTCGGCTCGGCGCTGAGGGATTTCGGCGTCTCCGCGCTGCTCGACGGGCTCGAGCGCTTCGCCCCGGCACCGGGGCCCCGACCTGCGGAGCCGCGGACGATAGAACCCGGCGAGGAGCGGGTGACGGGGTTCGTGTTCAAGGTGCAGGCGAACATGGACCCGAACCACCGCGACCGGGTGGCCTTCTTCCGCATCTGCAGCGGCAGGATGGCCAAGGGCATGCGGCTGAAGCAGGTGCGCACCGGCCGGCAGGTGCCGGTGAACGCGCCCCTGTTCTTCTTCGCCCAGGATCGGCAGGTGGCGGAGGAGGCCTGGCCCGGCGACGTGATCGGGATCGCCAACCACGGCACGCTGCGCATCGGTGATACGCTCACCGAAGGCGAGGCGCTGGCCTTCCGCGGCGTTCCGTCCTTCGCCCCGGAGATCCTGCGCGCCATCCGTCTCGAGGATCCCATGCTGGCGAAGAAGCTGCGGACGGCGCTCGACCAGCTTGCGGAAGAAGGCGTTGTGCAGGTGTTCCGCCCGCGCGACGGCTCCGCCGCGGTCGTCGGAGTTGTCGGGCAGCTGCAGCTCGATGTGCTGGCGTCGCGCCTCGGCGCCGAGTACGGCATCGCCGTCGGCTTCGAGGCGACGCGCTGGGAGTGCGTGCGCTGGATCGCCGGCACGGGCGCGGAGGTCGAGCGGTTCGCCGCCGCCCACGGCTCGGACATCGCGGATGACCGGGACGGCAACGTCGTGGCGTTCTTCGCCTCCGACTGGCGCAGGAGAAGGGCGGAGGCGGACTGGCCGGCGCTGCGCTTCCTTGCGGTGCGCGAGCAGCACGGGCTGGGCAGCTGACGGCCGGTCCCAGCCGGCCTGCGGCGCCGCAGTCTTCGCCCCCGCCCGCAGGATCGTGTTTGCAGATCGCCGACGCGCGCCGCCTTGCGCGGGGATCGTGGCGAGATCCGCCCTGGACTGCCCCGGGTCCGCCGCCGGCCGTCTGTGACGCGGGGCCGCGCCCGGGCGATGCCCGTCTCGATCCGGATGGCGGTCGCGGCTGGGCTCGACCCTCCGGAACGGATGCCGAGGCCCCGGTCCGAATTGCGCCGTACAGCGCTGCGCTCGAGCCGAGTTCGGCCCGACGGCGGCACGACCCCCTTGCCGACGGACAGGGCGCTGCCGGTCTTCTGCTCTACCCTTGCGGCGAAACCGCGGGGCTACGTCACTGCCAGCGCCACGGCGCGGGGAGGAAGCGGAAGCCTTCGCCCGCCGCCTCCACCCAGCCGAGGCCTGGCCACGGGAAATGGAAGCCGAGCACGAGCACGCCGTCGCTCGCCGCCATGCCGAGCACGCGCCGCCGCGTCTCCACGGCCGCGGCGGGATCGGCGTCGAAGCCGAAATGCCAGTCCGGCCGCGCCAGCGAGAGCACCGAGTGGTTCGCCGTGTCGCCGAGCACGAGCAGCGCCTGCCCCTCGCTCTCGATCCGGTAGATCGTATGGCCAGGAGAGTGGCCGCGCGCCGCGAGCGCCCGGATGCCGGGCGCGACATCGGCCTGCGCCGCCAGCATGGTGGTCCGCTGCCCGAGCGGCCGCAGCACCGCGCGGGTGCCGCGCGCCATCATGCCGACCGGGTCCGGCAGGCGCCCCGTGGCCTCGGCAGCCCAGAAATCGTAGTCGGCGCCGGACAGGGCGTAGCGCGCATTCGGAAAGGCCGGCGTGTTGTCCGCCTTCAGCGTTCCCCAGCAGTGATCGGGGTGCGCGTGGGTGTAGGCGACGAGCGTCACCTCCTCCGGGGCGATGCCGGCCGCCGCCATGTTCTCGAGCAGCTTCCCGGTGTTCGGTCCGAACGGGCGGTTGGGGCCGGATCCGGTGTCGAACAGGATCACCTGCTGGCCGCTGCGGACGAGGAGGCAGTTGAAGTCCACCGGCACCGCGTCTGTCGGGCGGCGGGCGGCGCGCAACGCCTGCGCCACCTCCTCGGCGGTGGCGTTGACGCCGAAGGTCGGGTGCGGATCAAGCGCCGTCCAGCCGTCGGACAGCACCGTGCAGTCGAGCGCGCCGAGGCGGAAGCGGTAGAACCCGAGCACCTGAACGAGCGGCGCCGGGCCCGCGGGCGGCGCGGCCGGGGCCTGCGCGGCCGCCGACCGGGCAAGGCCCGCCACCGCAGGCAGCGCGGC
>JANWXJ010000047.1 GCA_025055335.1 Acetobacteraceae bacterium | reverse complement strand
CGCTGGAGGCGGCGCCGCCCGGAGGCCTCGCCATCTGCCTGCTCGGCCCGGCGACCAACCTCGCGCTGGCGCTGGTGCAGCGGCCCGACCTCGCGCCGCGCATCGCGCGGATCGTGGCGATGGGCGGGGCGATGGAACTCGGCAACGTGACGGCGGATGCCGAGTTCAACTTCTATGTGGATCCGCACGCCGCCCGCATCGTGCTCGGGTGCGGCGCGCCCGTCACGCTGTTCGGGCTGCACGCCACGCATCAGGCGATGGCCACGCCGGAGCGAACCGCCGCCATCGCCGCCCTCGGCACGCGCACCGCCCGCGCCGTCGCGGGCATGCTCTCCCGCCCGCGGCCCGGCGGACGCGAACGCTTCGGCACCGACGGCCACCCGATGCACGACCCCTGCACCGTCGCCTGGCTGCTCTGGCCGGAGATCTTCTCCGGCCGGGAGTGCTTCGTGGATGTCGAGACCACATCGCCGCTCACGCGCGGGCGGAGTTCGATAGACTGGTGGGGACGTTCTGGCCGTGCACCCAACGCCTTTGTTGTGAACCGCCTGGACGCGGCGGCGCTGTTCGCCCGCATGACCGAGGCGCTGGCACGGCTGCCGTGAGCGGAGGAGAAGCGATGGGCGGCTTCGTGGAGAGCCTGCGCGCCGAGGCGGAGGCGCGTATCGCCGCCATGCGTTCGGCGGCCCGCTCGGCGCGGGAAGCGCACGCGCGCGCCGAGCTCGCCCGCCACATGCTGGCGACGGCGCGGAAGAACCTCGGCCGCCCGCGCGCCGAGGCGGTCGCCGCCGTGGTCGAGGAATGGCTGTTCGCCTGGGCGCTGACGCGCGCCGAGGTGCCCGGCATCGCCGCCGCCATGGAGGCGGTGACGGATGCCTTCTGCGCCGTGGCGGAAGCGCCTTCCGCGGCGAAGGATGCGGCGCTGCAGGCCGCCTGGGAGCGTCTTGAGACGGCATGCGCCGCGACCGGCGCGACGCTTGCCGACCGCATGGCGTGGCGCTCGATGTGCGCGCATGGCTGGTGGGCGGAGGTGGCACCCCCGCCCCCAGGCCAGGGCCGCACCGACCGAGACTGGCCCGCCGCACCGTTCTGGGAGAAGGGCTGCCCGCCGGAGTGCCGGTAGCCCGGCGCGGGGTTGCCGGCCGCTGCCCGCGCCGAGGCGGGCACGCTCGAACCCGTGCCCGGTCGCGATCGCTTCCTCACCATGTACGGCGTTCCGGCATGATGCGCCGACCTGCCGGGAGGCCTGCCGCCACGCGATCCTAGAGGCGGTCCTGTCCGACCCGCGGCAGTTCCGGATGGGCGGGGATGTCGGCCGCCACGGCGGCTGCGACTTGGTGACGAAGGGGCTGATGGCCGAGTTCGGAGAGGATCCCATCCGCGACACGCCGCTGTCCGAGGTCGCCTTCGTCGGCCCGGGCATCGCCGCGGCGATGGCCGGGCTCCGGCCGATCGTCGAGATCATGACGGTGAACGTCTCCCTCCTCGCGCTCGACCGGATCGTCAACGACGCCGCCACCATCCCGCACATGTCCGGCGGCGAGTTGGCGGTCCCGCCGGTCATCCGCATGGCGGCGGGCGCGGAGCGGCAAGCCCGCACCCGGCATCCCCAGTGCCCGGAGGGCTGCTACGTGCACATCCCCGGGCTCCGCATCCTGGCGCCGGCGACGGTGACGGACGCGCGCTTCGCGCGCTGCAGCCGCTGGACGCCGGGACGATCGTCGCCTCCGTCTCCCGCACCTGCCGCGTGGCGATCGCGGACGAGGGCTGGACATCCGGATCCCTCCCGGCAGGGGTGATGGCCCGCATCGGGTAGGAGGCGTTCTCGGAGTTGGACGCCCCGATCCGCCGCGTGTGCAGCGCCGAGGTGCCGATGCCCTGCGCCGGGCACCTGAAGCAGGCGGCGCTGGCGCAGCCCGCCGCGATCGCCGCCGCCGCGCGCGGCCCGGTCAGGCCTGGATGACAGACTCCCGAATGCCCTCGCTCGGCGCCGACATGGAGGCCGGCACGCTCGACCGGCCCCGCGCTTCCAGGTATCCGGTCCCGGTCCGCCACGTTCCGGAGGAGGAGGTATCGTGCCGCACGACCAGGGACAGGCCCTCATCGCCACAGGGATCGGCGCCCCGGTCCGCCGCGTCGAGGATCTGCGCCTCTTGCGCGGGCTTGGCCGCTATACGGACGATCTCGACCTGCCCGGGGCGCTGCATGCGGTGTTCGTGCGCTCTCCTTACGCGTCGGCGAGGATCCTCGCGGTGGATGTCTCGGCGGCGCTGGCGCTGCCCGGCGTGGTCGCGGCCTATACGGGGGCGGATTTGGCGCATCTTGCGCCCCTGCCCTGCCTCGTGCCACGCCAGCTTCCGGACGGCCGGCCGATGCCGCGCCCGCCCTACCGCGCGCTGGCGGTCGGGGCGGCGAGGCATGTCGGGGATCCGGTCGCGATGGTGGTGGCCGAGACGCGCGCCGCCGCGCTGGATGCGGCCGAGGCGGTGGCGGTCGAGTACGATCCCCTGCCCGCCGTGACCGACCCGGCCGAGGCGCTCTCGCCTGATGCGCCGGCGGTGTGGCCGGATCTGCCCGACGGCAACCTCGCCTTCCGCTTCGCCCTCGGCGACGAGGCGGCGGTGGCCGCCGCGTTGGCGCGGGCGGCGCATGTGGTGTCGCTCGATTTTCGCATGTCGCGCATCACCGCGAACCCGATGGAGCCGCGCGCAGCGCTTGCCGAATGGGATCCCGGGACGGAACGCTTCACCCTCCGCTCCGGCCTGCAGAATCCGCACGGCACGCGCGATGCGCTGGCCGCGGTGTTCGGCGTGCCGGCCGGGTCGGTCCGCGTGATCTCGCCCGACATGGGCGGCGGCTTCGGCATGCGCGGCCAGCCGACGCAGGAGCACGTGGCGCTGCTGTTCGCCGCCCGCGCCCTCGGGCGGCCGGTGCGCTGGGCGGCGACGCGGACCGAGGCGATCCAGTCCGACCCGCATGCGCGCGACCAGACGAGCACGGTCGAACTGGCGCTCGACGCCGAGGGGCATTTCCTCGCGCTGCGCTGCCGGACGGTGGCGAACATGGGGGCCTATCTCGCGCTCATGGGCCCGCTGCCGCCGACGAACAACCTCGGCGGGCTGGCCGGCGTCTATCGCACGCCGGCGATCTCGGCCGAGGTGCTCGGCGTGTTCACCCACACCCAGCCGACCGCCCCCTATCGCGGCGCCGGCCGGCCCGAGGCGATCTACGCGCTCGAGCGGGCGATCGATCTCGCGGCCGTGAAGCTCGGGCTCGACAGGGTGGAGATCCGCCGCCGCAACCTGATCCCGAAGGAGGCGCTGCCGTTCAGGACCGGCCTCGTGTTCACCTACGATTCGGGGGATTTCGCGCGGGGGATGGAGATCGCACTGGCCGCCGCCGACTGGGCGGGCTTCCCCGCCCGCCGCGCCGAGGCCGCCGCGCGCGGGCGGCTGCGCGGCATCGGCATCGCCAACGCGATCGAGATCAGCGCCGGCCCGCCCAGGACGCCGCAGGACGAGGGCGCCGAGATCCGCTTCGCCCCCGACGGCAGCGCCACCGTGCTGCTCGGCGCGCACAACCACGGCCAGGGGCACGAGACGGTGTTCCGGCAGATGCTGTCGGACATGCTCGGCCTGCCCTTTCATGCGGTCCGGATCGTGATGGGCGACACCGACGCCGTGCCCTACGGGCGCGGCACCTTCGGCTCGCGCAGCATCGTGGCGGCGGGCACGGCGCTCAAGGAGGCGGCGGACCGGATCGTCGCGCGCGGGCGGCGGATCGCCGCCCATCTGCTCGAGGCCGCCGTCGAGGACATCGAGTTCGAGGCCGGGCGCTTCCGCATCGCCGGCACCGACCGCTCCCTCGGCTTCGCCGAGATCGCCCGCGCCTCGGTCACGCCGGGGGCGCTGCCGAAGGGCGAGGAGGGCGGGCTGATCGCCGCCGCCATCCGCACGCCGCAGGACGCCACCTTCCCGAACGGCTGCCACGTGTGCGAGGCCGAGGTGGACCCGGAGACCGGGGAGGTGCAGGTGCTGCGCTACGTGATCGCGGACGATGTCGGCACCGTGATCAACCCGCTGCTGATGAAGGGGCAGCTGCATGGCGGGGTGGCGCAGGGGCTCGGCCAGGCGCTGCTCGAGAACGTGGTGTTCGAGCCGGGCAGCGGGCAGCTCCTCTCCGCCTCCTTCATGGACTATGCGATGCCGCGCGCGGCGGACATGCCCCCCGTCGAGATCCTCGGCAACCACCACCCCACGGCTTCGAACCCGCTCGGGGCCAAGGGCGCGGGCGAGGCGGGGACGGTCGGGGCGCTGCCGGCGGTGGTCTCGGCGGTGGTGGATGCGCTCTCGCCGCTCGGCGTCACGCATCTCGACATGCCGCTGACGCCGCTGCGGGTGTGGCAGGCGATCCGCGCGGCGAGGGGCTGAGGCGGTGGAGGGGGCGTCTCAGATCGTTCCGGCGGCCGCGCCTTCCGCGAAGCCGCGGAGCCTTCCGGCGATCACCTCCCCGATCGCCTCCACCGCGGCCTGCCGGGGGAAGCGCGCGCGCCAGACGATCCGCACCCGCCGCCCTGCGCGGGTGGCGAGCGGCCGCAGCACGAGCCCGGCATCCTGCGCCGCCCCGGCCGCAAGCCCGGGTATGAGGGTGGTGCCGTAGCCTGCCGCCACCATGTTGAGGAGGGTGGAGAGGCTCGCCGCACGCAGCGCCCCGCCTGCGCCCCCGCCGTGTCCGCACACCGCCAGCGCCTGGTCGCGCAGGCAATGCCCGTCGGCCAGCACGAGCAGATCCTCGGCGAGCTCCTCCTCGGCGACGATGCGGCGCGAGGCGAGGCGATGCTCGGGCGGCAGGGCGGCAAGGAAAGGCTCGTCGAACAGCGGCCGGCCGAGCAGGTCGGCCCCGTCCGGTTCGGTGGCGAGAAGCGCGGCATCGAGCTCTCTCGCCCGCAGCCGGGCGAGAAGCCCGGCCGTCTGGTCCTCCCACGGTTCGATCTCGAGGGCCGGCAGCGCCTCGCGCAGCGGGGCGAAGACCAGCGGCAGCAGATAGGGCGCAAGCGTCGGGATGATCCCGAGGCGGAAGCGCCCCGCCAGCGGATCGCGCATATCCCGCGCCACGGCGAGGATCGCGTCCGCCTCCGCCACCGCCGCCCGCACATGGCCGAGCAGGCGCAGGCAGGCCTCTGTCGGGGCCATGCTTCGGCCGCTGCGTTCGAACAGGGCGATGCCGAGTTCCTCCTCGAGCTTGCGGATCTGCACCGACAGCGTCGGCTGGCTGATGCCGCAGGCCTCGGCGGCGCGGCCGAAATGCCCGTGTTCGGCGGCGGCGAGCAGGTAGCGAAGGTCTCGCAGGTTCATCGGGCGCTCCGGTGGGGAATGTGGCGATAGACGATGTCTATCCCTAATGTTGGCTTTCCAGGGTTCCCTTTATCAGCCCACGGCCGCTAGAGTGTGGCCAAGGACGGGGCGGCACCGGCGGGGCACCCGCCGGAGGAGGAGTCTCCTCCATCCCGCCGCCCCGGCCTGTCCGTTGGGGTCGGTGCGCAGGCCCGGCGGACAGGCGCCGGCCGCCCCTGGCGGACCGGGGAACAGCAACGGAGCAGAACGGAGGGTCAGATGGACACGAACACTGGCACGAGCGTGGCGAAATGCCCGGTGATGCACGGCAGGCCGACGGCGGGCCGCTTCAGCGCGCGCTCGAACCGCGACTGGTGGCCGAACCAGCTCAACCTGCGGATCCTCGCCCAGCACTCCGAGAAGTCGAACCCGATGGGGCGCGACTTCGACTACCGCGAGGAGTTCAAGAAGCTGGACCTCGAGGCCCTGAAGCAGGACATCTTCAAGGTCATGACCACCTCGCAGGACTGGTGGCCGGCCGACTGGGGCCACTATGGCCCGCTGTTCATCCGCATGGCCTGGCACGCCGCCGGCACCTACCGCACCGCCGACGGCCGCGGCGGCGCCTCCAACGGCGCGCACCGCTTCCCGCCGGAGAACTCCTGGCCCGACAACGCCAACCTGGACAAGGCCCGCCGCCTGCTGTGGCCGGTGAAGCAGAAGTACGGCAACAAGATCTCCTGGGCCGACCTGTTCATCTTCGCCGGCAACTGCGCGCTCGAGCACATGGGCCTCCAGCCCTTCGGCTTCGGCGGCGGCCGCGTGGACATCTGGGAGCCCGAGGAGGACATCTACTGGGGCCCGGAGGCCACCTGGCTCGGCGACGAGCGCTACAGCGGCGACCGCGAGCTGATGAACCCGCTGGCCGCCGTGCAGATGGGCCTCATCTACGTCAATCCCGAGGGGCCGAACGGCAACCCCGACCCGCTCGCCTCGGCGCGCGACATCCGCGAGACCTTCGCGCGCATGGCGATGAACGACGAGGAGACGGTGGCGCTGACGGCCGGCGGCCACACCTTCGGCAAGTGCCACGGGGCGGGCGATCCCGCGCTCGTCGGCCGCGAGCCCGAGGGCGCGCCGATCTGGCAGATGGGCCTCGGCTGGTACAGCAAGTTCCGCTCGGGCAAGGGCGGCGATGCCATCACCTCGGGCATCGAGGGCGCCTGGACGCCGAACCCGACGAAGTGGGACATGGGCTACTTCGACATGCTGCTCGGCTACGACTGGGAGCTGACGAAGAGCCCGGCCGGCGCCTGGCAGTGGGTGCCGACCGACAAGTCGGCGCACACGCTCGTGCCGGATGCGCATGATCCCACGAAGCGCCATCCGCCGATCATGACGACGGCCGACATGGCGATGAAGATGGACCCCATCTACGGGAAGATCTCGCGCTACTACCACCAGAACCCGGACAAGTTCGCCGACGCCTTCGCCCGCGCGTGGTTCAAGCTGACGCACCGCGACATGGGGCCGAAGACCCGCTACCTCGGCCCGCTCGTGCCGAAGGAGGACCTGATCTGGCAGGATCCGGTGCCGCCCGTCGATCATCCGCTGGTGGACGCGGCCGACATCGCGGCGCTGAAGCAGAAGGTGCTGGCGAGCGGCCTGACGGTGCAGCAGCTCGTCTACACCGCCTGGTCCTCGGCCTCCACCTTCCGCGGCTCCGACCGCCGGGGCGGCGCCAACGGCGCGCGCATCCGCCTCGCGCCGCAAAAGGACTGGGAGGTGAACCAGCCGGCCCAGCTCGCGACCGTGCTCTCGAAGCTCGAGGAGGTGCGGGCCGCGTTCAACGCCTCCGCCGGCGGCGGGAAGAAGATCTCGCTTGCCGACATGATCGTGCTCGGCGGCTGCGCGGCGGTCGAGAAGGCGGCGAAGGACGCGGGCCACGACATCACCGTGCCCTTCACGCCCGGCCGCACCGACGCCACCGCCGAGATGACGGACGCCGAGTCCTTCAAGGTGCTGGAGCCGGAGGCGGACGGGTTCCGCAACTACCGCAAGGCCCGCTACACCGTCTCGGCCGAGGAGCAGCTCGTGGACAAGGCGCAGCTGCTGACGCTGACGGCGCCGGAGATGACGGTGCTGGTCGGCGGCATGCGGGCGCTCGGGGCCAACTACGCCGGCTCCCCGCACGGGGTGTTCACCACCCGCCCCGGCGTGCTGACGAACGACTTCTTCGTCAACCTGCTCGACATGGCGACCGAATGGCGCCCGACCGACGAGACGGAGGAGGAGTTCGAGGGCCGCGACCGCGCGACCGGCACGGTGAAGTGGACGGCGACACGGGTGGACCTGATCTTCGGCTCCAACTCGCAGCTGCGCGCCATCGCCGAGGTGTACGGCCAGTCCGACAACCAGGCGAAGTTCGTGAAGGACTTCGTGGCGGCCTGGGTGAAGGTGATGGAGCTCGACCGCTTCGACCTGCACGCGTAAGGCCATCCGGCCGGCCCGGGCGCGGAGGCGATCCGCGCCCGGGCGGAGAACGGGGGGGGCGGGCGCCGGCGGCTGCGGCCCCGCCCCTTTCGCATGCCGCGCTACCGGGCGGCCTGCAGCTTGTCCTCGGTGCGGGTCTCGAAGTCGGCGGCGTCGTGGCGTTCCCGAAGCTGCTCCGCCGGATCGCCCGAGATCCGGTTCACCATGCGCCCGCGCCTGACCGCCGGCCGCTGCCACACCGCCTCGGCCCAGCGCTGCAGGTTGCGGTAGCTGCCCACGTCGAGGAACTCGGCGGCGCCGTACAGCCAGCCCTTCGCCAGCCCGCCGTACCAGGGCCAGATCGCGATGTCGGCGATGGTGTATTCGGGGCCCGCCACGTACTCGCTCTCGGCGAGCCTCCGGTCGAGCACGTCGAGCAGGCGCTTCGTCTCCATCGTGAAGCGGTCGATCGCGTATTCGATCTTCGTCGGCGCATAGGCGTAGAAGTGCCCGAAGCCGCCGCCGACATAGGGCGTGCTGCCCATCTGCCAGAACAGCCAGGAGAGGCACTCGGCCCGCGCCGCGCCCGAGGCCGGCAGGAAGGCGCCGAATTTCTCGGCAAGATAGAGCAGGATCGCCCCCGATTCGAACACCCGCACCGGCTCCGGCCCGCTGCGGTCGACAAGCGCCGGGATCTTCGAGTTCGGGTTGACCGCGACGAAGCCGGTCGAGAACTGCTGCCCCTCTGCGATGCGGATCAGCCAGGCGTCGTATTCCGCGCCCGTGTGGCCGGCGGCGAGCAGCTCCTCGAGCAGGATCGTCACCTTCTGCCCGTTCGGCGTGCCCTGGGAGTAGAGCTGCAGCGGATGCCGGCCGACGGGCAGTTCCGCCTCGTGCGTCGGCCCGGCCACGGGGCGGTTGATGGTGGCGAAGCGGCCGCCATTCGCCCGGTTCCAGACCCAGACCCTGGGCGGGATGTAGTCGGAGGCTGCGGTCATCGGCGGCTGTCTCCTTCGGCAAGGCGGCGGCGGTGCCCCTGGCTCAGGCCCGCCGCCACACCCAGTAGCGCGGCCTCCGCCCGGCGGCGATGGCCTTCGCCTCGTAGCGCGTCGGGAACCAGCCCTCCGGACGCGCGTCGGAGGCGGACACGGGGATGAAGAGATCCTGGCCCGCGAAGCATTCCTCCACCCAGGCCTGGTAGGTCGGGTCGTCGGTCGCGATGCGCCACTCGGCGCCCCGCTTCAGCACCCGCGCCAGCGGCGGCAGCATCGCCGGGTGGACGAAGCGGCGCTTGGCGTGGCGGGCCTTCGGCCAGGGGTCGGGGAACATCAGGTAGAGCCGGTCGAGCGAGGCATCGGGCAGCAGCGCGAGGAGCCGGCGGGCGTCCTCCGGCCACAGTCGAAGGCGCGGGGGCAGCGGCGCAGCCGCCTCGCCGCCCTCCGGCACGAGGCGCGAGAGGAGGGAACAGAGCCCGTTCTCGAACACCTCGGAGGCGACCAGCGTGACCTCCGGATGGGCGGCGAGCAGCGCCAGCGTATGCTCGCCGCTGCCGAAGCCGACCTCGAGCCAGAGCGGCGAGGGCGGGGCGGCGGCCTCGGCGTCCGAAAGCCGCAGCCTCGGCAGCGTGTCCGACAGCAGGCGCTGCTGGCGCGGCCGCAGCGGGTGCCCGCGGCGGCGGCCGTAGAGCCGCGCCGGGATTCCCTCCGGCGTGTAGTCCTGCCGCGACATCCGCCCTGCCCCCGACGCGGAGGGCGGCGCGTCGCCGCGCCCCCGTTCCGGCTGCGACGGCCGCTCAGCGCCCGAAGGCGCGCTTCAGCTCGTCCACGAGGTCGGTCTTCTCCCAGGTGAAGGTGCCGCGCTCGGGGTCCGGCGCGCGGCCGAAATGGCCGTAGGCGCTGGTCGGCACGTAGATCGGGCGGTTGAGCTGCAGGTGCTGGCGGATGCCGCGCGGCGAGAGGTTGACGAGCTCGTTCACCACCTTGGCCAGCCGCACCTCGTCCACGTCCTTGCCCGTGCCGTGCAGGTCGAAATAGACCGAAAGCGGCTTCGCCACGCCGATCGCGTAGGAGACCTGGATGGTGCAGCGGTCGGCGAGCCCGGCCGCCACCACGTTCTTCGCGATGTAGCGGCAGGCATAGGCGGCCGAGCGGTCCACCTTCGTCGGGTCCTTGCCCGAGAAGGCGCCGCCGCCATGCGGGCAGGCGCCGCCGTAGGTGTCCACGATGATCTTGCGCCCCGTCAGGCCGCAATCCCCGTCCGGCCCGCCGATCACGAACCTGCCCGTCGGGTTCACGTAGAACTCCTCGGGCGGGCACATCCAGCCCTTGGGCAGGGAGGATTCCACGATCGGCCAGAGCATGCGCTTGATCTCGGCCTGCTCCAGGTCCTCGACGTGCTGCGTCGAGACGACGACGGAGGTCGCGCCGACCGGCTTGCCGTCCACGTAGCGCAGCGTCACCTGGCTTTTCGCGTCGGGCAGCAGCCCGGCCACCAGCGGGTCCTTGTTGCGGCGCATCTCGCTGATGCGGCGCAGGATCAGGTGGGAATAGTAGATCGGCGCCGGCATCAGCTCGGGCGTCTCGGTGCAGGCGTAGCCGAACATGATGCCCTGGTCGCCGGCGCCCTCGTCCTTGTTGCCGGCGGCGTCCACGCCCATCGCGATGTGCGCCGATTGCGCGTGCAGGTGGCATTCCACCTCGGCCTTCTGCCAGTGGAAGCCCTCCTGCTCGTAGCCGATGTCGTGCACCGCCATGCGGGCGAGATGGATGAGCAGATCCTTCGTCACCGTCGCCGGCCCGCGCACCTCGCCGGCGATGACGATGCGGTTGGTGGTCACCAGCGTCTCGCACGCCACGCGCGCGTGCGGGTCGTGCGACAGGAAGCAGTCCAGCACCGTGTCGCTGATGCGGTCGGCCACCTTGTCGGGGTGGCCTTCGGAGACGGACTCCGAGGTGAACAGGTAGTCGCCGCGGTCGCGCATGGCTTGGGTATCGGCCTCTTGTCGCGGAAGCGCCGGGCAGGCCCCCGGCAGGGCTGTCGCCCCGTCCGGGGCTCGCGCCGTTTCGCACCCGCCCTCCCGGCGGTCAAGGGCGCGGAGGGGGCGGGAAAGCGGCGGGATTGCGGCGCGGGCGGCGGTTTTGCCCGCCGCCACGCTGCCGCTAGGATGGCGCCCGGATCCGACCGGGCCGCCTCATGCCAGCCGCTCCGAACGCCGCCGCTCCGCTGCCGGACAGCAACACCCTGCTCGCCACCCTGATCGATCGGGTGGAGGCGCTGGCGGCGGCGGTCCGGGTGCTCTCCCTCGGTCCGGAGCGGGTGTTCGCCTTCGCCGAATCGGACACGCTGGTGCGGATGCACCTCCCCTTCGCCGAGCGCGACGCGATCCAGCGCGCGGTGCTGCGGAGCGGCGGCTTCTACGAGGCGCGCCAGCTTGCCGACATCCGCGCGCTGATCCGCCCGGGGGCCGTGGTCGTGGATGCCGGGGCGAATATCGGCAACCACACCCTCTACTTCGCGCTGGTCTGCCGCGCGGCGATGGTGCATGCGATCGAGCCCGGGCGGGTCGCGGGGGCGATCCTGCGGCGCAACGTCGCGCTGAACGCGCTCGAGGAACGGGTGCGCCTGCACGAACTCGCGCTCGGCGCCGCGCCCGGGCGGGCGAGCTTCGTCCGCTACGGCGCCGGCAACATCGGGGCCGCCACCCTCGGTCCGGACGCCGGGGGCACCTACCCGGTCGCGCCGCTTGACAGCCTCGGCCTCGAGCGGGTCGATTTCCTCAAGATGGATGTCGAGGGCGGGTTCGTGGACGCCCTCCGCGGCGCCGCCGAGACGCTCCGGCGCTTGCGCCCTCCTGTCTGGATCGAGCTGCGACCGAAGTTCGGCGAGCTCGAGCCGGGGGTGCGGGCGCTCGGCGAACTCGGCTACCGGCTGGCGCGGCGGATCGGCAACTCGCCCAACGACCACCTGTTCCTGCCGGAGTAGGCCCGCCGCCTCAGCCCCGGATCCCGAGCACCTCGGCCATCCCGTAGAGCCCCGCCGGCCGCCCCGCCGCCCACAGCGCCGCGCGCACCGCGCCTGTCGCGTAGGCGCGGCGGTCGAAGGCGCGATGCGTAAGCACGATGTGCTCCGACGCGGCGGCGAAGATCACGCTGTGCTCGCCCACCACCTGGCCGCCGCGCAGGGCGGCGAAGCCGATGCTGCCGGTGCCGCGCGGGCCGGTGTGGCCGTCCCGGCCGCTCTCGCGCCCGGCCGCCTCGAGCGTGGTGCCGCGGCCCTTCGCCACCGCCCGCCCGAGCGCGACGGCGGTGCCCGACGGCGCGTCCACCTTCTGGCGGTGGTGCATCTCGAGGATCTCGGCGTCGTAGGTCTCTCCCGGCAGGGCGGCGGCCATGCGCTCGGCCAGCGCCAGCACGAGGTTCACGCCGGGCGAGAAGTTCGCGGCGTACACCACCGGCACCGCCTTCGCCGCCTCGGCCACATCCGCCTCGTCGGAGGCGGACAGGCCGGTCGTGCCCAGCACCCACGCCACCCCGTGCCTGGCGGCGGCGGCGGCATGCGCCGGCACCGCCGAGGCGTGGGTGAAGTCGATCACCACCCGGCAGCGGGGGAACAGCGCGTCGGGATCGGAGGTGAGGAACACGCCCGGCATCTCCGGCATGGCGTCGGGCAGGGCGAGCCCGCCGGCGAGCGCCGCGCCGGCGGCGGCCACCTCCTCAGCGACCAGCCGGCCCATGCGGCCGGCGATTCCGGCGATGCCGATCGCGATGGTCATGGCGGGATCCTCCGTCGGGGCCTTCCTCGGCCGGGGATGGCGCGGGGTCAAGCCTCCCCGGCCGCCGCCGCCCGCGGCAGGATGCCCCTGCCCAGCCGGGAGACCGCCGCCCATGCGCCTGCCGATCCTGCTTGCCGTGCTGCTCGTCGCCGCGCCCGCCGCAGCCGAGGAGCGGGCGCGCCTGCCGCGCCCGCCGGACGGGATCGCCGATGCGCTGGTGTGGATCGCCCATGCGCTGGAACTGGCCGGCGTCGCCGTCATCCTGGGCGGCGTCGCCTGGGCGGCGGTGGGCGGCGCGCGGCGGCTCCTCGCCGAGGGGCCGGGCGAGGGGGCGTATTCCGCCATCCGCGCCGATCTCGGGCGCGGCATCCTGCTCGGGCTCGAGCTGCTGATCGCCGCCGACATCATCGGCACGGTGGTGGTGGAGCCGACGCTCGCGAACCTCGCGGTGCTCGGCGGCATCGTGCTGATCCGCACCTTCCTGTCCTTCGCGCTGGAGGCGGAGCTGCGCGGCCACCTGCCCTGGCGCGGGCGCACCGGCACGGAAGGCGCCGCCCCGCCGAGCGCAGGCTGAGCCTCACCCTCGCCCGGAGCGGGCAGGCGCCGCCGAGGGCGCCTGCCTGGCAGTCCGGGTGATGGCGGCAGCAGACCCGTCTCCACCGCGGCCGCGAAGCGGGAAGATGCGCGGCGGATCGCGCCGCCGGGCCGCCCCTGCCGCGGTTCCGGTCCGGCCGGGGCAGCGTCCCTCCATAGGCCCACCCGCGGCATGCCCGACCGGCCGTCTCGCGCATCAGGGCCCCGTCGGGCCGTGGGGGCCGCCTCCGCGGCCCGGACATCGGGATTGGCGTCGTCCGGCCTGATCGAATCGCCCCAGCGGAAGGCCGTGGCGGTCCCGGCGCGGGCCGCATGGTCCCGCTCCGCCTCCGCCGGCAGCCGGTAGTCGCGGCCGGTGCGCGCGGCCAGCCGCGCATCGAGGGCCCGGGCATCGCGCCGGCGGAGGCCGCCGCCGGGTGGTCGTCGGCCTACGGGAATCCGGGATCCTCGAACCCGCACTGCGGGGCCGGCCGCCGGACGCCGCCGGCGTCGGCGGCGGACAGGACCACCGCCACCCCCTCCCGCATGCCCGCCGGATCGCCCGCCGCGCCGGCGATCAGCACATGCACCGGCGCGGCGCCGGCCGGACCATGCGCGAGGCCGACGGGGCCTGCGGCCGCGCGCGTGATGTCGGCGTCCGGAAAGAGATAGGCGTCCGGCCGGTCCTTGAGCGCCGGCGCCCGTTCCGGCCAGTGGCGCCCCGTCTTCGGCTCCTTGGCGAGGGCGCGGGCGAGCCCCCCGCAACGGCCGGCCACGGTGCCGCGCCGCAGGCCGCGCCGGAGCGCGGAGGCGAATCCCAGGGCGCTGCGGACATGCTCGGCTGATCGCACGGGAAATCGGGATTCGGACGGCCCGCGAGCGGCAGGACCGGCAGCGCCGCCGCCGCCCCTCGCGCAGATGGAGGGCGTCCTGCCGGTCGCGCCGCGCGGCGGCTGATGCCCGGGGAGGATGCCGCGGCCCCTGTCCGGCGGATGTCAGCCGCCTTCCGGCCCGCCGATGCCCGGGGCGCCTGCGCCGGGCGAAGGAGGGTCCTCGAGGCCGAGCAGGGCCCGCGTGGCGTCGTCGATCGTCGCGCGGTTCCGGCCGCGCCGCGGCACCTGCCAGTGCAGCGGCGTCGCCTTGTAGGCGGCGGCGCAATAGGGTGCGACGATCGCGCGCAACTCGGCGCCGGTGAGGATGGCGAAGCCAGCGAGCGCCGCCTCGAGCGGCGTGTCGCCGCGCACGAGATGGGCGACGAGGCAGCGCGACAGCAGGCCCGGCCCGGTGGCGAGCCAGAGGTCGCCGCGGTCGCCGCGGTTCGTCGCTTCCACCGCCTCGCCGAGCGCCGCGACGATCACGGGGTGCCCCGACACGGCCGCGAGGATGTTGTTGCCGACCGCGGCGCGGATGTCCTGGTAGCCGACGAAGCGGGCCAGAGGCCGCAGCAGGCCGGCGATGGGGGCGATGCAGCGGTCGTCGGCGTCGGCGTAGAGCCCCCCCTCCGTCGCCAGCACCGCGAGGCGGAAGATGTCGGCCTTGTGCGCGGGATGATCGGCGCGGCGGAAGGCCCTCGCCACCTCCGGCGGGTGGTGCGCCTCGAGGAAGGCGAGGGCTCCGGCTGCGTCGTAGCGGCGATACACGAAGTCCGGATTGCACGCCGCCCAGCTGTCCATGAGGTCGCGCAGATCGGGCGGCGGCTCGGGCCGGTCCCAGAACTGGACGATGCGCGGGGGGATCGGCGAGGGCGCGTATGCCCGGTCCGGCGGCCGGTCGAGCAAACCGCCCTGGCGCAGCGCGAGAAGCAGGGCGATCGCCGGCGCGGTGTGCTCGGGCGCGGCGCGGGCGAGCGCGGCGAGGCGTTGCAGGCGTTCGGGAAGCGGCAGCGCCTGGGCGGCGCGCAGCTCGGAGACGAGGTCGGCCTCGAGGAGATATTCCTCGGCGATGCGGCCGAGCACGCTTCCGCGCGCGCGGGGAACGCGCCCGCGCAGGCGCTGCGCCGGGGCGGCCAGCCGCGCCCGGTCCCGCAGATGGCCGAGCGCGGCCTCCGGGTCGTTCAGCAGCAGCATCACCCGCGCGCGCATCCAGCATCGCGGCATCCCCGGGGTCGAGGCGCAGGGCCTCGGCGTACAGGGCGGCGGCCTCTTCCATGCGCCACTGCGCCTCGGCGAGCCAGCCGCGCAGGCCCGCGAGCCTGGCCGGCGCGGCCTGGGCGAAGGGAGGCGGCGCGGCGAGGGCCGAAGCGGCGAGGTCGAACCGCCCGTGGCGGATGCGGAACGCGACCTCCTGCCACCACAGTTCCGGATCCTCGGGCCAGCTCGCCCTTGCCGCGGCGAGTACGGCCGCCGCCGCCGGATCCCCCCGCTTCTCGAGCAGACGCATCCGACGGGCCGCCACGGCAGGGCTCGGTCCCTCGCGGGCTTCGCGCTCCTCCAGCACGGCATGCGCATCCGTCCAGCGCCCGGCCTCGACCATCAGCGACACGGCGATGTCGTCCGCCCAGCGGGCGCCGGGTGCGGCGGCCCGCACACGCTGCGCGACCCGCAGCGCCGACGCCGGATCGCCCGTGGCGTGCAGCAGGCTGACGGCGATCCGCAGCGTGTCCGGATCCCCTGGATCGAGGGCGAGGGCGCGGCGGAGGGTGGCGAAGGCCGCGGCGGCATCCCCGCGCGCGATGTGTTCGCGACAGGCCTCCTGCAGCGGCGCGCGGGCGTTCGGATCGGCATCCGCGGCGCGGAGGAAGGCTGCGAGCGCGAGACCGTCCGCAGAGCCCCGCGCGGCACGCCGCGCGAGCCCGAGGCGCAGCCAGAGATCGGCATCCTGAGGGGCCCCGGCCACCGCCCGCGCGAGAAGCCGCTCGGCCTCCTCGGGCCGGTCCAGGGCGAGCCATTCCCCGACGGCGGCGACCAGCACGGCGCGATCCTCCGACGCCGCCGCGACGGCCCGCTCCAGCAGCGTCCGTGCCGCATCCGCCTTGCCCGCCATGCGGCCGGCCCGCGCCATCGCCACCATGGCGGAGGCCGGAGCCGAGTCGCAGAGCGCGAGGGCCTCGGCCACGGCCCCGGATTCGAGCAGCGCGCGGCCGAGTTCCGGCAGCGCCTCCACCTGCCGGCCGGCCTTCGCCGCCCCGCGGAAATGCCCGATCGCCGCCCTCAGGTCCCCCGCCTGCCGGGCGAGGCGGCCGGCGAGCAGGAGCAGTCGCGCGTCCTCCGGCTGGCGGGCGAGCGCGGTGCGGCAGGCGTCGCGCGCCTCCTCGAGGCGGCCGAGTTCGGCGAGCAGCGGCGCGCGGAGCAGCAGCAGCGGAACATCGTCCGGGGCGCAGGATGCGGCCTCGTCGAGAAGGCCGAGCGCCTCCTCCGCGGCACCACGGCCGCGTGCGATCTGGGCGAGGCCGAGCAGCGGCCGCGCATCCTGCGGGGCGATGCGGCGCGCCTCGGCGTAGGCCGCGGCGGCCGCCTCCGGCCTGCCCGCCGCGCGCAGGAGATCGGCGAGCGCCAGCGGAACCCGGATATCCTGCGCGCCGCGGGCGAGGGCTGCCTCCAGTCTCTCGATCGCCGGTCCGGGGTCGCCTCCGTGGCGCGCCGCCTGGGCAAGCCCGGCAAGGGCGCGCGGGTTCTCCGGATCGGTGGCGAGGACGGCCTCGAAATCCGCCGCAGCCTCGGCCGGGCGGCCCAGGGCGAGGAGGATCCGGGCGCGTTCGAACAGCAGGCCCGCATGGCCCGGCGCCGCGTCGAGGCCCTGCCCGAGGGCCGAGATCGCGCCAGCCAGATCGCCCGCCCGTTCGGCGGCCGCCGCCTCGGCACGCGCCGCCTGGATTGCGCGGGCGATGGGCCCGGCAGTGCGGAGGGCGGCGTCGGGCGGAGGTGGATCTCGGCGGGCCTTGCTCGTCATCGCGGGGGGATCCGGCGGGGGCGGCCCGCGCCTTCTTCTCGTGCCATCGCGTGGCAGGGAATGAAAGAGCGACTTCCACCGGAAACGGCGCTTCGCCGTGCTGCGCGCGGCGCGTGCGGGATGCCCCGGGGCCGCCAGCGGCGAGTTCCGCCACTGGCGGACGGCAAGCGCGCCGGACAAGCGGCCCGGGGCGGGATCTTGCAGGCGGTTCCCGAACGGACCCGGCGGTTGACCGCGGCCGAAGCCGCGCGCTATTGGCCGCCGCGGTCCCGTTCGTCTAGAGGCCTAGGACTCCAGCCTTTCACGTTGGCAACACGGGTTCGAATCCCGTACGGGACGCCACTTCCATGCGCCGCGAATCGTCTCCCTGCTGGTGGGCGGGGCCGTGAGGCGCAGGTTTTCCGCGGTTCTCGCGCATAGGCTGGCGCCGAGCGGTCCTCGAACGCCTCCCGAAACCCTCTCTCGCAGGCCGGATTTCTCTGAACCTGGCGACTTCCCCGATGATGCCGCCAGCCCGAACGCTCGCCTCTTCAAGGGCTTGACAGGCAGCACCCGACCGCGAGTTGGTGAACCCGACGCCCCACCGAAGGTTGCCCGACGCCGAATCTATCGCGGATCGGCACCAGCCCCCGGCTCCTCCCCCTTCCGCAGCCCCTCCCACAGCGCTCCCGGACCGAGCAGCACGGCCAGCAGCCCGGCCTGAACCGCCTCCGAGTTCAGCGCCTGACGGCTCATGCTGCCGTGTGCCTCCATCGTCGCGATGATCGCGTTCAGCAGCTCCTCCCGCAGGTTCGGCGAGTTGCCGAACTGCTCGCGCGTGTTCGCCGCCGCCTGGGCGCGCAGGGTGGCGCTCTCCATCATCTTGGAC
>JANWXJ010000030.1 GCA_025055335.1 Acetobacteraceae bacterium | reverse complement strand
TGCGGCCCTTCGTCAGCTCCACAGAGCAGGCGCGGGCGGCGTAGCCCATCAACAGCGCAGCCGTCCGCGCCTGCGGCCAGCACACAAAGCACTTGATCAGCGTGACGGTATCTCACGGCACCGCCTCCGCCTCGCGCAGCGAGTGGATCATCGAGGTCTTGAGCAGGTGCTCGCGGTGCCGCCGCGGATCCTCGGCGATCGCGCGCATGGACTCGAGATGCTCCGCCCGCAGCTTCGGATCCCGCTGGTTGAGCAGCTGCCGGTTGCGCAGCGCCTGCTGCTGCACCACCTCGAGCGCCACCTTCCGCCGCTGGCGCGAATAGCGCTGCATCAGCGACAGCTCCGCGCCGCGCCACACCTGCACGAGCTTGCCGGCGAGGTTGATCGCGTCGTGGATGCCGCCGTTCATGCCCATCCCGCCGAGGGGGTTGTTGATGTGCGCGGAATCGCCGGCCAGGAACACGCGGCCGAGGGCGTAGGTCTCGGCCACGCGCTCGTGCACGCGGTAGGCGGTGCGGTGGACGATCTCGTAGCGCCCCGCCTGCGGATGCACCTGCTGCATCCGCTCCTCGATCCGCCCGTCGGAGAGCATGTGGTCCTCCGGCTCGTTCGGGTCGGTCGGCAGCAGCACGCGCCAGAGGCTCCTCGTGCGCAGCAGCACGAGCCACTCCTCGGGGTCGGAGATGTAGGCGATGCTGGCGAGGTCGGGGATCGCCTCGTGGAAGGGATAGGGTGTCGAGAGCGTGAGGTAGAGTTCCGGGATCGTCATCCCCTCGAAGCCGATGCCGACAGACTTGCGCACGGCGCTGCGCGCCCCGTCGGCGCCGATCAGGAAGCGGCCTTCCAGAACCTCCTCCTCGCCCTCCTCGTTCACCACCGTCAGGAACACGCGGTCGTCGTCCTGGCGCACCTCGGCGGCGCGGCAGCCGTAGCGGAACGCCACCTCGGGGTGGGCGGCCAGACGGTCGCGCAAAAGCCGCGTCAGGCGCCACTGCTCGCATTGCAGGCGGTAGGGGTGGTTGGTGTCGTCCTTGAGCAACGACATGTCGAAGGTCGCGATGGCGCCTTGCCTGCGGTCGCGGAACTGCCAGGTCGGGCAGACCAGGCCCTGGGCGATCAGGTCCGCGACGACGCCGAAGCGTTCCAGCATGTCGAGCGTGGGCGGGTGGAAGGTGGAGGCGCGGAGATCGTCGGGCAGGTCGCGCTCGGCCTCGAGGATGGTGACGGGGATGCCCTCGGCCGCCAGCGCGGCCGCCGCCACCAGCCCGACCGGCCCCGCGCCTGCCACCAGAACCCGATCCGCCATCGCCACGCCTCCGGATTTGTCCGGACATGGGGTATCGCCGCGCCCCGCCCGGCGCAAGCCGGGGCTTGCCGCGCGGCGCGGCGGTGTCACCCTGCCGGCCATGGCCTTCCTGCTGTTCGACCGCCGCCCCCGCATCGCGCTGCTGCGCCTTGCGGGGCTCATCGCCGCGCGCGCGCCGGGGCCGCTCGGCGCCGCGACCCTCTCGGCCGCCGGTGTCGGGCCGCTGCTCGAGCGCGCCTTCGGCATCAGGCGCGTCGCCGGGGTGGTGCTGGTGGTGAACTCGCCCGGCGGTTCGCCCGTGCAGTCGAGCCTGATCGGCGCCCGCATCCGCGACCTCGCCGACGAGAAGAAGGTGCCGGTCATCGCGGTCGCGGAGGACGCCGCCGCCTCGGGCGGCTACTGGATCGCCTGCGCCGCCGACGAGATCGTGGCCGATCCGACCTCGATCGTCGGCTCGATCGGCGTGATCAGCGCCGGCTTCGGCTTCGCCGAGGCGATCGGGCGGATCGGCATCGAACGGCGGATCCGCACGGCGGGGGCGGAGAAGTCCTTCCTCGACCCCTTCCGCCCCGAGACGACGGCCGAGCGCGAGCGGCTGGACGAGCTGCTGGCCGCCCTGCACGCCGAGTTCACCGCCTGGGTGAAGGCCCGCCGCGGTGCGCGGCTGAAGGCCCCCGACACGGAACTGTTCACCGGCCGCTTCTGGACGGGGCGGCAGGCGCTCGCGCTCGGCCTCGTGGACGCTCTCGGCAGCGCGGAATCCGCGATCCGAGAGCGCTTCGGGGAGAAGGCGAACATCCTCCGCCTCGGCCAGCGGCGTCCGCCGCTGCTCGCGCGGCTGCTCGGCGGCGGGGCGGCGGCGCTGCTGCACGCGGCCGAGGAGCGCGCGGCCTGGGCGCGCCTCGGGCTGTAGACAGCGCCCGCACCCCGCGCCATCTGCCCCCGTATGAGCAGCGCCTTTTTCCAGCCGACCGAACCGACCGCCGCCGAGGCGATCGCCGCCATCGCCGACGAGCTGTCCTTCTTCGAGGACTGGATGGACCGCTACCGCCAGATCATCGACTGGGGCCGCACCCTGCCGCCCTTCCCCGAGGCCTGGAAGGACAAGGCGCACAAGGTGGAAGGCTGCCAGAGCCAGGTGTGGCTCGCCGCCGAGGAGCGGGACGGGCGCATCTTCCTCGCCGGCGCGTCGGACGCGGCGATCGTCTCGGGGCTCATCGCGCTGCTGCTTCGCGTCTATTCCGGGCGGAGCCCGCGGGAAATCCTGGGCACCGACCCGGGGTTCCTGAAGGATCTCGGCCTCATCGGCAACCTGTCGGGCACGCGGGCGAACGGCGTCGTCGCCATGATCGGCCGGATCCGGGAGATCGCGGCGCGCGCCGCGGCGGCGTGAGCGCCGCCGGCGAGGGAGGCTGAAGGCCGGCCACCCCCGCTCCCGTGCCCGCCGGGCGTCAATCGGTCGCGGGATCGCGCGGCGGGGTGTCCTCGGGCGCGCGCGGCGCGTCCGCGTCCGGGCCGTAGAGGGCGCTGCCCGAGGCGAGCAGCGCGAGTTCGTGCAGGTTCACCGCCGGCGACTTGGCGAGCACCGCGACGATCCGGGAGAACACCTTGAGGCCGAGCGGGCCGGTCGGCTTCGGCGCATGTCGCGTCGGATCATAGCGGCCGGAGTTGGACGGCGCCGACAGGGGCAGCAGGACGGGATCGGCCAAGTCCGTGATCTGGCGGTGCGCGACGACAAGCCAGGACAGCGGCCCTACCGCGCGGATCAGCCGCACGAGGTCGGCCGCGCGGTGGTGCAAACTGTGGCCGGACCAGTCGGCGTAGTAGCGCTTCACGCCGCGTTCCCGCAGGGCGTCCTCGCCGTCGAAGTTCGGGCCGCGGATCAGCACGAACTCGCGCGACACGCGGTACGCCTCCGCCACGCATTCGCGGGCCGGGCCGGGGCCGGGCAGATGCTCCAGCATGTCGAAGAACAGGGCGCAGCGGAAGCTGCCGTCCGGCCAGGCGAGCCGCCGGGCGTCGGCCACCATCGCCTGATGCCCCGCCGCGCGCGCCTTCGCGACCTTCGCCGCGTCCGTGTCTATGCCGAGGCCGCGGCCGCCGAGATGGCGGGCGCTCCAGGCGAGGGAGCCGCCCGAGGAACAGCCGATGTCGAGCACGTCGTAGTCGGGAAGGGGATTCCCCTGGGAAGCCTCGTCGCGCCTGTCGCCCCTCGGTCTGTGCCCGATCGGGCCGCAGCGCGCCAGGGGGCGGAACATCAGGCCAGACGAAGCGCCCTGAGTTCCGAGATCGCGGCGCGCACCGGCGTGAAGCCCGCCACCGCCTCGAGCCCGGCGAGCCGCATCGCGCGCCGCTCCGCCTCCGAGAGCGAGAGCATCCGGCGCAGCGCGCTGTTGACGGCGGCCGGATCGCAGGTGTCGGCGAGGAAGCCGCCGATCCCGTCGGCGATGAAGTCCGACGCCCCGCCGAGCCGCGGCGCCAGCACGATGCAGCCCGAGGCCATCGCCTCGGCCGCGGTGCGGCCGAACGCCTGGTAGTCCGACAGGTCGAGGAACAGGTCGGCGCCGCGCAGCAGCTCCGCCACCTCGGTCTGCCGCAGCCGGCCGGCGAGGCGGACGCCGGGCGGCAGCGCCATCCCGTGGGCGGCGATCTCCTCGGCGTCGGCGCCGAAGGCCACCGCCTCGGCCTCGCCGAACTCGCCCGCCGCCACGCGGCCGAGCAGCGCGAGGGTGCGGCGCGGCGCGCGGCGCGGCGTGGATGGGCGCACCATCGCCACCACCACCG
>JANWXJ010000006.1 GCA_025055335.1 Acetobacteraceae bacterium | reverse complement strand
CGTCGAGGCGCCGGAGACGATGGCGACGCGCTGCAGCCCGCCGACGAGGCGCACCACCTGGTCGGAGGTGGCGCCGATCTCGCGCGCGGCGATCGAGAAGCGCTGGAAGGCGTCGACGCTCTCGGAGACGGCGACGCCGGTCGAGAGCGCGTTGCGGTAGAGGGCCTCGTAGACCGCGCTCGCGCGTTCGACCGAGCCGGTCGCGTTCTGCAGGCGGGAGAGGCCCTGGGTGAGCGCGTCGCCGGCCTGGACCAGGGTACGGGCGGCGACCGCCACACCGGCGAGCTGGATGCCGCGGGTGGCGAGGTCGAGCAGTTCGAGGGAGCGCGAGGCCCGCTCGGCGCCGCCCTTGATCTGATCGAGGGAGCGCTGGCCGGTCTCGCCGACCTCGCGCAGCTCCTGCTTGACCCGGGCGGCGTCGTCCAGCGAGAGGCGCACCGAGACGCGGCGGGTGACGTCGGCCATGTCAGATGGTCTCCCCCTCGCGGCGGGCGGCGCTGCCCTCGGCCATGCCGATGCGGATCGCGAGCAGCAGTTCGGCGGCGGCCCAGCCGGACGCACCCATCTCGCGCGCGGCAGCAAGCGCCCCGGCGGTATCGAGCGTCAGGCCGGCCATGGGTCCGACGCACTGCGTCGGACCGGCGCAGGCCGTGCCGGCGGCCCAGCAGGCGTGCCCTTCGATGCTGGCTGGGGCGTGGGCGGCGTAGGGGCAGGCCGCGGCGCAGTCGCGGCCGAGGGCGGCGCAGCCGCGGCAGTATTCGGGCCCGCGGCCGAAGTGCCAGGCGGCGCGGGCCCGCAGCCGTTTCCCTCGGCGGCCACCGCCGCGACCGGCGCGGTGGCGCGGTCCCAGAAGGCGGCGGCGATGTCGTCGAGGTCCATCAGCCGCTCCACCGCCTCGGGCGAGAGCGGCAGCGGCTTGCCGGCGGCGTCGCCGATGCCCTCCCAGGCGGTGACGGCGTGGCGGGCCAGCGCCTTGACGAGGAAGGCGAAGGCGAGGCCGCGGGCCATGTCGGGGTCGAGATCGTCGCTTGCGGCACGGATCGCGGCCAGTCGGCGCGCGGCGGCTGCCATCACGGCGGTGGTCACCGGCTGGATCTCCACGCGGACGCCGCGCGGCAGGTCGAGCCAGTAGGGCTCGGTGGGAAGGTCGAGGGTGAGCATCCATCTCTCCTGTCCGGGAAGGGCGCCGCCCTTGAACGGCGCATCACTTTGATGCAGATAGGGGGCATGCCGAACGCCAACCCCGCCACCCGCCCCGGCGTCACCGTGCGCCTCGACCCCGAGGCGCATGCACGCCTCCAGCAGATCGCCAAGGCCGAGCACCGCTCGGTCGCGGCCTTCCTGGAGCGGCTGATCGAGCGCGAGCTCCGTGCCCGCGACGAGGCCGAGCGTGTGATCCGCGTGCATGTGGCGCCGGAACTCCAGGGGCAGCCCTTCGGCGAGCCCGACCGCCGGCCGGGCGAGAGCGACAAGAGCTACGCCCGCCGCAAGAAGACCATCGACGCCCTCTTCGGCCGCTGAGAAGGCGTGGCGGATTGCCCGATTCCGTCCGGATGCTTCGTCTGGACGATGTTCCCGTTCGGCCCGCCGGATCCGCCCGACCAGCCAGGGCCAGTGCGGCACATCGCCTATGTGCTGGCGACGGACAGCAAGCCGAAGGTGCCGATGCTGCTGCTGGCCTACACCAGCTCGGGCCCCTGGCGCGGCGCCGCCGGCCGGGTGCCGCTGGGCGTGATCGAGTTCGACACCGCTGCCGCCCGGGCGGTCGGCCAGAAGCCGTTCCACCTCGACCTGCGCTGCCTGGCGCAGGTGCCGCTGACCGAGCGGTGGTTCCCCGACCTCGGGCAACCCGGCCAAGGGATCGTCGGGACTGCGAGCGCCCGGCTGCGGGACCGGATCGATGCGCTGCTGAGCGACCTGGTCACCCGGAACCGCCATCTGATCGAGGTGCGGGGGCCGCGATGAGCGTCAGGCGTACTCGCTCGCCTGCTGCTGGTTCCTGAGCACCACGGTCATCATGCGGGTGGCGGTGGCGTTGTAGGCGGCGCGGAACGCGAAGCTCGCCTCGACCCCTCCCGGCCCCTCGACGGGCGTCTTGGCCAGCGCCAGGTAGACCTCGTGCAGCGTGAAGGTCAGGCTGCGATTGGCGTCGATCGTGTAGCTGAAGGCGAACTCCGCGGGAGCGTTGTCCTGCGCCTGGGTCAGCAGGGTGGTGTCGGCGAAGCGCGCGGTGATCTGGCCGGTCGCGCGCGCGATGCCGGGATCCACCCCCTCCACCTTCCGGTCGGCGCGGATGGTGCGGACCATCTCCATGCCGTTGGCGTAGGTGAGCCGCGCGCCGGTCACCTGGGCGAGCGCGGCGCCGTTCCGGCTGATCGCCCCCTGCGCCTTGTGGAAGGCGGTGTAGGCGGCGCTGGTCGGCGTGCCGCCCGAGCTCGCGGCGCCGCGCGTCGAGCCCTGGCCCATCAGCCCGAAGGTCGCCGTGGCGGGGCCGGTAGGCGCGAAGTCGAGCTCCAGCGTGTCGGCCCGCACGCCGGTGCAGAGGTCGTAGGAGGGCACGTCCGGGTAGCCGATCTCGATGCTGTTGGAGGGCAGCGCCGCGGCGCCCGACCCGAAGGTATGGACGAAGTCCGGGCTGGTGCCGGTGGTGGTGGGCGGGCCGAGCAGCAGGCGCAGCCAGTGCCCGATGTTGACGAGATCGACCGGCACCACCGCCTGGCCCTGGACGGTGACGGTGTCGAGGAAGGGCGCGGCCGGATCGCGGCTGGAGCCCACGCCGATGACGTCGGCGTCGAGCAGCGGCTGCTCGGCGCCGAGGTCGCAGGAGAGGAAGGGCATGCGCCGCCAGTCGCCCGCGGGCGCGGTGCCGTAGGTCGCCTCGGGGATCATGAGCAGGCGGCAATTGGCGCCGATGGCACGGGGCATCGGGGGTCTCCGGGATCAGCGGGAGGGAGAGGCGTCAGGCCAGCGGCGAGCCGGCGACGGTGAAGAACAGCGCGACGGGGACCGAGGCGGCGCGGGCGGCCGCCGCACCCTCGAGCTCGACATCCTCGAAGCCGGGCGCGCCAGGCTGCGCCCATTCCACCGCACCGTCGAGACTGTGGTCGGCGGTGATGGCGGCGGCGAGGTCAACCAGCAGAGCGTCAAGCAGGGCATTGCGAGCCGCGGGCGTCGCTCCGCCGACGATGACCTCGACCTCGGTGCGATGCTCGATGGCCCAGGCAAGCGGCGACAGGATCGCCGTCTCCTCGACGGTCTCGCCATCGCGAATGACGACCAGCCCGCCCGGCGGCAGGCGCTGCGGCACGGTCTCGCCGCGCAGCACCAGCGGGGCGGGACTGCGGGTGGCGAGCGCTGCCGCCAGACAGCTGTGCAGCGCCGTGATCGCGGTCTCACGCATGCTCATGGTGCCTGCCTCCCGCTCTCGCGCTCCCAGGCCGCCACGAAGCGTTCCGGCAGCCGGCGCAGGCCGCGTTCGGCGGCACCCTTCACATCGAGCCGCTTGGCGAGCTTCACCTGCGGGAGCAGGAGAAACATCGGCACCATCCCCCGCGCGAGCATCTCGCGCGCCCAGGCCTCGCGCCCCTTGCGGTTGCCGGTGCCGATCTCGGCGAGACCGCCGGCGATCAGCCGGATGCGGCGGCGCCGTCCGGTCTGCTCGCCCTGACGGGACCCCATCGCGGCGTCGCCGCGATGGGAACCCGATCGTAGCGGCAGGCACCACACGAAGCCCCGCCCAGACCTGAAAGGGCGGAGGAAGCCCTGGCCGGAGGCGACCATCTGCGACGGCGTCACACGCAGGCCCTTCTCGCCGCGGCCGCGGCGCCCGCGCGCTGCGTTGAAGCCGGTCGGGATGGCGAGGTACGTCCCGCTCCGGGCGCGGATCAGCGCCCCGCGCTCGAAGGCATCGATGACGTTCGGCACCTTGGTCCAAACCAGGCCGGCGAGGCGGAGCGACTGCCCTGAGCGGGGAAAGACCTGCGAGCGCCAGGCATTGGCGATCCCCCGCGCGTTGCCGCCGAAGCTGCTGGTCACCTGCTGGCGGAGCTCCTGCTTGACCTGCTCGGTCTCGGCGCGGATCGCCTGCATCGCCGCGCGCTCGCCGGCGCGGACCTCGGCGGCGAGCACCTGGCGCAGGTCGCCGAGGATGGTGGCAGCGAGCCTCACGGCGTGCCGCCGCCCGGCGGCAGGCCGGTGCGGTGCCGGATGATCGCCATCGCGAGGTCGTGCAGCGCCGCCTGGCCGAGGTAGCCGAACACGAAGGCGAAGAGGAACCGGCCGTACTCGTTGAACTCGAGGAAGCCCCCGAGCGCATAGCCGGCGCTGCCGACCAGGGCGGCGGAGGGCACCTCCCAGGCGAGGCACCAGCCGAAGCGGCGGCGCTCGGGGTTGTTCCAGCGCACGAAGCCCCGGGCGAGGCCGGCCGCGGCGCCGAGCAGCAGGTCGCGCAGCATCTCCAGGAGGCTGAGGGCGTTCTGCGGCATGGCGGGCGGGCTCCTATCGCTGGCAGAGGACGCGCCAGACGGTGCCGGCGGCGTCGCGCTCGGCGTGGGTGACGGTGAGCAGGTCGGGGCCGAGGGCGAAGCGGTCGCCGGCGGCGAGGTCGGGGAGCTGCGCGATGGCGACGGAGAGGATGTCGGTGGCCGAGAGGATTTCGGTGCCGAAGGCATCGGCCACGCGGTCGGGCGAAGACCGCAGGACGCGGACCGCAACTGCAGGGCCGGTGCCGCCCTGCCGGTAGACGGCCTCGGCGCCGAGGTTCGGGTCGGCGACCAGGGCGGCCATCGCGTCGGCGAAGGCGTTCACCGCTGGGCTCCGTCCGCGGCGTTGAGCCGTCGCACCGCCGCGAGGCGCCAGGCGCAATCGGCATGGGCCGCGTCGTAGGCGAGCAGCAGCTCCGCCGCCTGGCCCTGGGTCAGCCACTCCGCGGCCGGCAAGGCCGGCGCCGCGGCGCAGACCAGCAGCGCGCCAGGGAGGCGGAGCGGCAGCAGGCGGATCTCCGGCGCTGCGGCCGGCGCGCAGGCGCTCGACAGCAGCGCGCAGCACAGGGGCAACGCCGGCGGCATGGCTCGGATCACGGCGGAGGACCTCCAGGTTGGCGCCGAGGCGCGCTGCCTGGGCGCGGGCACGCTCGGCCTCGCCGGTGAGCGCAGCGATGTGGCGCGCGTGCTCGGCGGTGGCCTGGGACAGCGCGGCGGCGTTGGCCTCCGCGGTGCGGGTGGCCATCGCCGCTACGAGGCGGGCGGTGTCGCGCTGCGACCGGAAGTGCCAGGCGGACAGCGCCGTTACGGCGCAGGCCACGGCGAGGCCGATCGGCAGCGCATGCCGCCCGAGCAGCGCAAGGATCGCCGCGCCGGTCACGGATAGGCTCTGCGGTCGAGCTCGAAGTGCGGCCCGTCTCGGAAGGCGGTCCAGTCGCCGCCCCAGATGATCGGCACGCCGACCTCCTTCGCCGCCGCCTTCATCGCCGCGCCGAGCTGCTCGTATACGGGCCAGTCCCAGCGGATCTCGCCCTGCTCGACCGCGCCGTCGCCGTCGTCCAGCCAGTAGGCCAGATCGACGGCGTGGCCGGTGAGATGGCGGCTGTTCATGGTGCGCGAGGCGCCGATGGCGACCAGCCGGGCTTGGCGCTCGCGGGTGCGGACGCCTTCCGTCACGATGAAGGGCACGATATCGCGGCCCCGCTCGACGACGCGCACCAGGTCGCGGTGTACGCCCGCGAGACGCGCGCGGTCGCGCGGCAGCAGCGCGGCCATCACGCCCCCGAGGCCGGCACCCGGGCCAGCATCACCCGCACCGTGGCGTCGGCCGCGAGTGCGGCGACGGTGCAGAGGCCGACCTGGAAGTTGCCAGTGGCCGTCGTGGTGATGCGGCGGTTGGCGTTGTCCCAGAACACCCGCGCGCCCTGGCCGATGGCGAGGGCGGGTTCCTTCGGCAGCTCGAACTCGCCGCGGGTCTCGCACTCGACGCTGGCGTTCTGCGCGGCGTCGGACGCCGCCACCCCGAAGAAGGCGCCGACCAGCATGCCCTGGCCGGCGAGGATGCCCCCCGCGTAGGGCACCACCATCGGGACGGAGCGCGCGTTGGGACGGATGCAGTTGCGCATGAGAGGGTCTCCTGAAAGCGCGCAGGGCGCCGACCGGAAGTCCGGCGGCGCCCTGGCGCGATGCGGATGGAAAGAATGAGAGCGGCGGGATCAGGTCCCCGGGTTGAACCAGGCGCCGCGCCAGTCGATGGCGCCGACGCCGAAGTCGAAGATCACGCTGACCTCGACGCCGTCGGCGCCCTGCACCGGACCGGTGGTGACCTGCGGCCCCTCGGCGCCGTTCAGGTAGCCGTAGACATAGACCGGCGCCGCGGCCGGGTCGGAGAACAGGTACCAGCGGTTGGCCGGGATCAGCGGCTCGACCACCGGCTGCACGAAGCCGGCGAAGACGTTCGCCTTGGCCGTCTCGCTCGCCTGCACCGCCACGGTCGCCTGGCGGGCGGCGAGCTCGAGGTTCGGCCCGACCAGCAGCCGCATGGTCGGGCCCATGGAGATCGGCAGGCCGTCCAGCGTGCGCTGCCTCATGATGGCGGCGCGGCCGGCGCCGATGGTCGCGGTGTCGAGCGGCGTTCCGGTGCCGGCCTTGTTGGCCCGCGCGGCGCCGGTCGCGAAGACGGGCGCGCTGCCGGTGGCGAGCGTCGGGCCGTCGCCATTGGCGCTGTTGAGCAGGTTGTAGGCGGTGGCGTTCTCGAACTCGGCCACCCGCCGCCCAATCATGCTGGCGAAGTCGGTGAAGGCGCCGAGGTCGTCGTTGACCAGCATCTGGCGCGTGACACGCACACGTCGCGCGAAGGTCTGCAGCAGCACGATCTCCTGGCTCTCGGACATGGTGCCGACCTGGATCTCGCCGTTCTCGGCGAGCGGCAGCAGGGTCGGGAAGTCGCCGATGCGGAGGTGGCGGTGCGGCTTGAAGTCCCGAAAATCGCGCCGGAGGAAGATCTGGCGGTAGGTCGGCTGCGCCGGCTGATAGGCGGCAAGCAGCATCTTGTTGGCCGCGGCCGCGAGCAGCAGCGGGAAGTCGGAGCCGGTGTGGAAGGCGCGCTCGGCGAGCAGCGTCGGGTTGCGCGGCGGGTTGCGCTCGCCGCGGCGGGCGAGCAGTTCGCGCAGCATGTCGGATGGGCGCCAGCCGAGGAACTCGGCGTGGCGGCCGTTGCCCTGCGGCTGGTAGCTGGGCATGGCGCGGGCGGCGAGCGCCTCGGCCATGGCGTCGAGGAGCTGCGCCGGATCGTCGTGGCTCGGGCCGGTCTCGGGGCGGGCGGGAATGGACGGGCGCGGGCCCTGGGCGACGAGGGCGTCGAACAGGGCGCGCCGGGCCTGGTCCCCTGTCCAGCCCTGGGCGATGGCCTCGGCGCGGATCGGCGTGATGCGCTCGGGCGGCAGTAGGGCGCGGGCGGCCTCCACCGCGGCGTCGATGCCGGCGATGCGCTCGCGCTCGGCGCGCTGGGCCTCGGCACGAACCGCGTCGAGATTGGGCGCCGGCACGGCCGGTGCGGGTGCGACGCGGGTCGGCTCGGGCGTGGTGGTCACAGTCGGCTCCTGGGGCGGGGTGGGCGGCGCGGACGGCGCCGGGGCGGCTGGGGTCTCCGGCGTCGTCTCGGGCATGGGTGGGTCCTCGTCGGGCAGGGCAGGCTCGATCGCGACGGCGGGCGCGCCCTGCGGCGCCTCACCACGCACACTGGCGTCCCAGTCCACCGGAACGGGCACGACAGAGATCTCGAAGGGCTCCCAATCCACCGCGCGGTGGACGGTCTCGCCGGTCGCGGCGTCGGGCCGCGGCTCGTAGCGGTGCACGCGATAGCCGACGCTCACCGCCCGCAGCGTGCCGTCGGCGATACGCTGCCAGACCGGCTCGACGTCCGCGGCCGTGCTGAACTACAGGGTGGCATAGCCGCGTCCGCGCTCGAGGCGGGCGGCGGTGACGCGGCCGAGCACGTCGCGCGCGCCGCTGCGGCGGTGGGTGTCGAGCACCGGGGCGCGGCCGGAGCGCAGCGCGTCCATGCGCACCGCGTTCGGCGACATCTCCAGCTCCTCGGTGATCAGGCCGAGGGCCGGGACGAAGTTGCGGGCGCGGGCGCCGGTGGACCACACCACCTCGACGGTGCGCGCGGCACGATCGACGGTGGCAGGCGCGGTGATGGCACGCTGCGCGACGAGCGGAACGTCCGCTGCGGTGGGCGCAGCAGCAGGCTCCGGCGCGGCATCGCTGCCGCCCGGCTCAGTGGTGTCGATCATGTGGATATCCCTGGGGAAAAGGCCGGGATGATCTGTGGATAGGGCGCGCTCAGCCCTGGCCCGACGCAGGTTCGGTCGGCACGCGCGGTGGCGCAGCCGCGCCGGTGGCGGCGATCTCGACCGCGGCCATCTGCGCCGCGTCCTGCGCTGCACCCGACTTCGCGACCCGGCGCGGATCGGTGTCGAGCGAGATGCCGGCCTCGTCGAGCAAGGCGTTGGCCTCGCGGATCATCTCCACCGCGGCGCGGAAGTCGTAGCCGAAGGCGCCGGCCGCCTCGGGCTGCGGCACGAAGCCGGCGCGCACCTGGGCGATCAGCGCCGTGGTGTCCTTGAGCGGGTCGATCATCTCCTGCGCCGGCGGGACGTGGCTGACGCCATCGGGCATGTCCGCGCCCCACAGCCCGAGCAGCGCACCCTGGGCGTGGAAGCGCTCGGCGATCGGCCGCACCAGCATCGGGATCAGCATGCCCTACTGGACCTGCTCGCAGAGCCGGCGGAACTCGATCTTGCCGGCCCGCAGCGAGGAGTAGTTCGCCTGGGTCAGGTCGCCGGAGACCTGATCGTAGGTCAGGCCCGCGCCGACCGCCGCCGCCTCCAACGCCCTGCGGGCGAAGGCCGCGTGCGACCCGCCCCCCGAGGGATTCACCACTTCCACACTGCCCATGCCCCGGCGATACAGGATCATCCCCGGTTCGAAGCTCTCCACCGCGCGACCCTGCGCGTCGCGGAGCAGGCCGGCGGCGGCACCGGTCAACGCCTCCTCGCCCTCCTCCGTCACCACCGCCGCCAGGCAGGCCTCGATCTCGGCCTTCATCAGCAGGGCGGTCTCGTAATCGCCGAGATCGCGCAGCCGCAGCAGCACCGGCGCCAGCCAGGAGACGTCGCGCAGCTGCCCGGGGCGGCGCTTGCGGTAGACGTGCCGCACCTCGCCCGCCGGGATGCGCTGGCTGCTCTGCCAGGTGGCCCCGTGGAGGATCCCGGCGGCGCCGGGATGCACGCTGTGCAGCCATTAGCCGATCGGCGCGCCGGTCTCACCGAGAGCGATGCCCTGGATGGTCGGCGCGCCCTCCACCATGCCGTTGCGCGCGGTGTCGAGGTGGTCCGCCTCCAGCACCTGCAGGCGCAGGCCGATGGGATTGGCCGACGACGGCGGCGCCAGCAGGAAGCGGACGAAGCACTCCCCGCTCTCCACCACCGCCCGCATCGCCAGCGCCTGCAGCCCGTAGAGGTCGAGGCGCCCCTCCGCATCGCAGGCGGTGCCCTCCGCCCAGCGCCGCCAGGTGTCGGCATGGCGCTGGTCCGGCCAGCGGGTAGTGATGTCGGCGCCGACGGCGTTGCCGGTCCAGAGATCGACCATGCGGGCGGCGTAGGGATCATTGCGAACGGCGTCGCGCGCGCGGCGGGCGACGGTCGCCGCGGCGATGCCGACCTCGGCATTGGCGCTGCCGCCGGAGGGCGCCCAGGTCGAGGCACGGTGGTCCTGCGCGGCGGCATAGCCGCGGAAGGCCCGCCAGGCTCGGATCATCCGCTCGATCACGCGCCACCCCCGCGCGCGAAGCTGGCGAGCGTGACCGAGGGCCGCCGCGCGGCGCTGTTCTCCGCCCCATGCAGCGCCGCGAGCGCCCGCCCGAGTTCGTCGAGGCTGCGGTACTCGACCGTGCGCCCGTCGAAGGTGACGCGCGTCGTGCCGCCGGTGTAGGCGGCCGCGAGGGTGGCCGCACGGCTGCCCGCCGGCTGCGCCAGCGCCCAGGCCAGAACGGCGGGATCCATCACGCGGCCCGGAGCGTCGGCAGCGGCGCCGCCGCGTTGACCAGATAGGACAGCCCGCTCGGCGGGTTCGGCATGATCGGCACGCCGGCCTGGTGCGTCAGCGACGCGAAGAACCCGTTCTCGCTCCCCGTCGTGCCGCCGCCGGCGCCGCCGTCCGCCGCGGCGGAGCCGAGCAGCAGGGTGTTCCCTCCGCTGAAGGCCTGGGTGCTGGTGCCGCGCACCGAGGGCGCGCCCGAGAAGCACAGCAGCAGCCACCAGATCCCGGCCGGGATCCAGCGCGGCTGCGCGAAGGGGCAGAGCGCGCTGCCGGCGGAGGTGGTGTCGGCGTCTGCCAGCGGCTCCTCGGTCAGCGCCCCCGGCCGGCCGGCGCCGCTGTCGGCCGCCAGCGCCATGCGCAGGAGGCCCGCCGCGCCGGTCGTCACGCTCACCGCCATGGCCGAGAACAGCCCGGGCCGGGCGAGCACGTAGGGCACGCAGTACAGCCGGTTCGCCGTCATCGCCACCGCCCCGCCGACCGCGCGCGCATGCTGCGAGGTGTAGAAGCGCCCCGGGACGTAGGGCAGCATCGCCGGGCTGGGCGGCAGGTGGTGCTGGATGAGCGCGGTCATGCGAGCGGCCGGATGCCGAGGGTGAGCAGGCGCTCCGCCACCTGGTTCACCGGCGCAGCGGCGAGGCCGGAGCGCAGCCGCAACCAGCGCCAGCCGAGCAGCAGGGTGGGCGGCAGGGTGAGCGCGCGGCCGGCGGCGACGGTCAGCACCACCTCGTTGCCCAGGTGGTCGTGGAGGTCGGCCCAGGCCGCGGGCTCGCCCTCGTCGAGCGAGCCCTGCAGGGTGAGCGGGGCGTCGGTCCAGGCGGCGGGCAGCAGCAGCAGGCAGACGCCGTAGCCGACGCTGGCGACGGGCCCGCTCAGCGCCTAGCCGGCGGCGATGCTGGTGCGCACCGGGACGATGGCGGTCATGGGGTTCTCCAGGTCAGCGCAGCCAGCCGCTGCGCGGCGCGAGCCAGCCACGCGGGCGATGGGTGTGGAGCGCGACCGCCGGCGGCGATCTAGAAGCGACGTTCCCAGGGGCGGGAAGCTCGCTCGGCCGCAGCGGGGCATCGGCGATCTGGTCCCGCAGCCGCTGCCAGAAGCGCTCGCCGTAGCGGTCGGCGCCGAGCAGCCAGAGCGCCGCGCGCGCCAGGACAGCGCAGTCCAGCGCTTCATTCCGTTCCCTGAGCTTCGCCCATTCCTGCCGGGCGAAGCCGCGGCGGTCCTTCACCATGCGCAGTTGCTCGGCGACCAGCTGCTTCACCCACTCGGCCTCGATGCCCTGCGGCAGGTGCACCCAGCCGGGCGGGAACTCTTCGGCATCGCCGCGCCCGAGCCAGAGCCGGCGATACAGGTCGGCCTTCCAGGTCGAGACCGAAACCGTCCAGAGCTTCAGGCCGCGACGGAGCTTGCGTCCGTCGACCAGCGCATCCACCGGCGTCGGGCCCTGCACCGGCTGGGCGCGGTTCCATCCGTCCACGCCCTTGGTCGGGGCGATCCGCGGATCCCGCAGCCGGCGGAGATGGCCGTAGACCGCCGCGGTGTCGCGGCCGCCGGTGTCGACGCAAACCTTGGCGATCCGCATCGTCCCGCCACCAGACCGGGGCCAGTCGCGCGCCAGCAGCTTCGCCAGCGCGTCCCACGGTTCCCGCTCGCGCGGGCTGCCGGGGATCACAACGTGGTCCACCAGCCAGGAGGAGAAGCCCTCGGCCCAGCCCCAGACGTCGCACTCAAGGCGGTCGTCCTGCACGTCCACGCCGGCCGTGAGGCAGAGGGCGCCAGTGGGCACCACGCCCATCCTAAAGTCCTCCCGGCGCTCGACCAGCCGCTCCCAGTCTGGCGCCTCGCCCTGCTCCTGCCAGGTCTCGCCCAGCACCGTGTTCCGGAAGGTCTTCAGGTCCTCCGGCTTGCCCTGCGCCGCCTCCCAATCGCGGGCCATCTGCTCCCAGGACAGCCGGCCCACCGGCGAGTACAGCGCCGAGATGTGGAAGCCGACCGTGTGCGGGTCCTCGGCCACCGCCGTGGGGCGCCATTCGCCGCCGGCCAGCATCGCCGTCTTACGGTGCTCCTCGATCCTCTCGTCGCAGGCCTCGCAGTAGTAGCGGACCGAGCGCGGATTGCCCTTCTCCCAGCGGAGGCGCTCGAACTTCAGCCACTGCCTCTCGCCGCAGTGCGGACAGGGCACGAAGTAGCGCCGCTGGTCGGAGGCGAAGTAATCCCGCTCGATCCGGCTGCGCCCGGCGATGGTGGGCGTCGAGACCAGGAAGGCCTTGCGCCGCCAGCCGAAGGTGCGGGCCCGCGGCTCGGCGAGCGCGATCGGGTCGCCCTCGCCCTCGACATCACCTGGATAGGCGTCCACCTCGTCGAGGAACAGGAACCGCGCCGTCATCGAGCGCAGCCCGACCGCGCTGTTCGCGCCGGTCAGCACCAGGATGCCGCCGGGGAATTCCTTGGACAGCAGCGTGTTGCCGCTATCGCGGGCGCGGGCCGGGGCGACCCGCTCCTTGAGCGCCGGCGTCTCCTCCAGCAGCGGGTCGATGCGCTGCCGGCTGAAGCGCTTCGCGAGCTCCACGGTCGGCTGCACCGCCAGCACCGGGGCCGGCACGTGATGCAGGATGTAGCCGAGCCAGCAATTGCCGCTCTCGGTGGCGCCGACCTGGGCGCCCTTCATGAACACCACGCGCCGGGCGGGATGGACCGCCGAGAGCGCGTCCATCACCTCCCGCAGATACGGGGTCCGGCTGGTCCGCCAGGGCCCCGGCTCGGAGGAGGCTCGGCTGCCGAGGATGCGGTGCCGCTCCGCCCACTGCGAGACGGTGAGCTGCGGCGGCGGGCGGAGCATGCTGCCCGCGCGCCGACGCACATGCTCACGCGTGCGGGTTCGGATCTCCGCTGGTGCCGCCGAGGCCGGGGGGATCGAAGCGATCGGCGGCCTCCGAGAGCAGGTCGGTGACGTGCTGCTGCAGGATGGTCTGCAGCAGGTGCGGGTCGACGCCGAGCTCGGCGGCGATCAGGCCGGAGACGCGCGCCGGCCAGTTCAGCAGCGCGTTGCGCATCGCCCCCGCGATCTCGTCGATCGTGGCGTTGGCCTCGGCGACGTCGAGCAGGCGGCGCTTGTTATCATCCAGAGCAAGCCGCTGCGCCTCCACCTTGAGGGCGAGCTGCGCGACTTTCAGCCGCGCGTAGGGCGTGCCCTCGGCACCCGAACCGGCGGCGAGCGGCGAGCGGTGCGGATCCGCGGTCTCCACCAGCCGGCGGCGGGTCTTGTCGATGTCCCACTGGCCGTGCGGCTCGCGGGCGATGCGCCCGCTGCCCTCGGCCTTGCGCAGCGCGGTCTCGCTAATGCCGATGCGCCTGGCCGCCTCGCGGTTCGATGGGGTCAACTCGGGCATGGCGGCGACCTCCCGCCGTGCGCGACGATGATGCGGGCCTCGTCAGGTTGGATTGACGGCGCGCCGGGAGGATCGCCGGCGTATGTGATCGCGCGGCACCGCGCATTCTGCGTGCGTCTCACGGGGCACGCGGCGCATCATCGCCGCGACATCAGCGGAGAAGCGGGATGTCGCCGAAGGATCCCGAGAAGATGGTGATGGCGACCGCTTACGCGATGGCCATGGCGGACGGTGGCGTTGGTACGCCGCGGGTGGTTCGGCTCTACGTGGATGACGCGCGGAAGGTGCTGGTCGATGTGCTGAAAGCGGCGAAGCGCCGGCGATGGGAGCTGTCGGAGCTGCTGCTGGCGCTCGATCCGCCGAAGCTCAAACCGAAGCCCTGGGAGAAGTATCAGGGCCCGCTGCCATCACGCCGCGAGCCCTGAGCCGTTCCGCGGGGCGTCACCCGGCGATGCGGTACACCGTGTAGGAGCCGCGGGCCCCCTCCTTGTTCGGCCCGACCTGGCGCACCCGCTCCAGCACCGCGACCGCGATCCCCTGGCGCTTCTTCAGGCCGGCGAAGAAGCCGCGCACCGTGTGCGGCGCCCAGCCGGTCGCCTCGGCGATCTGCGCCACCGTCGCGCCCTCGGGCCGACGCAGCATGGCCAGCACCTGCTCCTGCTTGGTGCCCTCGCGGGGCCTGCGCGGCGCTCCGGGCTCGCGCGGGGCACGGGCCGGCTTGCCGGCCAGGGCGGCGCGGAGCCGCGCCATCGGGTCCTCGAGGGCGCCGATCATGTCGGTGTCGCGGTTGGCCGCGTCGTCCCAAGCCGCGAGCACCGCCGCGGCGGCGTCGCGCAGGCTGCCCCGCGGCGCGGGGCCTGGCGCCGCGAGGGCCTGGTCGAGCAGGGCGAGGTCCTCCGCGCGGGTGGCGTCGTCCGGCGCCCCGGGTGCGGCCTGGGTGGGTTCGGTGGCGCCGGCGGGGTTGGCCTGCGGTGGCGCCTCCGGCGCGCCCGTGGGCGCCGCGTCCGTTGCCGGTGCGGCGCCCTGCGGGTCGATGCCGATGGCGCGCAGCCCCTCGTCGGTGATCTTCAGCAAGACGCTGTCGCCATCCACCATCCAGATGGCCTGCGCGTCGTAGGCGGGCCGGTGCACCGCGATCACCAGGTCGGCCTTGTGCAGCGCCTTCGCCACTGTCTGCCGCGCCGCGGCCGGCAGGCGCTCCGGCGGGTAGGCCAGGTGCTCGGGGTGCTGCGCCGCGGCGGCCAGGATCGCGCGCTGGGTGTCGGTGAGCTTCATCCTCGGGGTCCTCGGTCCGGCACCCGACCAGCCGGGTGCCACCACCCCGAGCCCCGCCGGCTCGCGCCGGTCGGGGCGGTGCGGGAGCCCGCCGCGTCAGCTGGCGTATTCGTTCGCCCCGGCGGAAGTGCTGATCGGCGATGTCCTTGAGCTTCGCCGTGGCGTCAGCGAGCCAGGCCGTTTCGCCCCAGAGCACCGCCTCCGGGTCCGCCCCGAAATGGTCCGCGCTGGCCTGCCGCAGTTCCGCGAGCAGGGCGTCGAACTAGGCCTTCTTCGCCAGGAAGGCCACCAGGCTGCGCTCCTGGTTGCGGGCGGCGCGGGCTTCGCGGTCGGTCATCGTCGGCTCCGTCTCCCGGTGCAGGGGGCGATCCCCTGCGCGTGACGGACCATTCGCGCTGTGCCGCGCCCGAGCCAAGCGAGATGCAGCGTCAGATGATTGCTCTTATTGGGCTTTCTCGATCATCCCAGCATCGCCGGCGCCGCGCGCCGCCGCGATGTCGCCGAAGGTGCGCTCCTCGCCCTCCAGCACCGCGGCCTCGCCAGTCGCCTCCTGCCAGCGCCGGACGACGACGTCGGCATAGGCCGGGTCGAGCTCGAGCAGCACCGCTCGCCGCCCGGTCCGCTCCGCCGCGATCATGGTGGTGCCCGAGCCGCCGAAGGGATCGAGCACGGTGTCGCGCTGCTTGCTGCTGTTGCGGATCGCCCGCTCGACCAGCGCCACCGGCTTCATGGTCGGGTGCAGGTCGTTCCTGGCCGGCTTGTCGAAGTGCCAGACGTTGCCCTGGTCGCGGGCACCGCACCAGTAGTGCTGCGCGCCTGCCTTCCAGCCGTAGAGCATCGCCTCGAACTGCTGGTGGTAGTCGGCGCGGCCGAGCGCGAAGGTGTTCTTGGCCCAGATGATGGTGCTCGACCACTTGCCGCCCGCCTCCTGCCAGGCGCGATGCAGCGTCGGCCACTCGGACGAGGACATGCAGACGTAGCAGGCGCCCTTGGTGACCGCGAGCAGGTTGGCCAGCGCCGGGCGGAGGAAGTCGAGGAAGCCATCCCCGAGCGCGTCATTGGCGATGGTCATCTGGGCCGCGGTGCCGCCGCGGTAGGCAACGTTGTAGGGCGGGTCCGTGAACGCCATGTCCGCCAGGCGGTCCGCCCCGAGCGCCCGCTGCACGTCGGCGAGCTTTGTGGCGTCACCGCAGAGCAGGCGGTGCTCGCCGCAGCGCCAGAGGTCGCCTGCGCGGGTGACCGGGACGGCGGGCGGCGGCGGGGCGTCGTCGGCGCCGTCCTCGCCGAGCCCGGCATCGGCCGCGGCCAGCAGCCGGTCGAGCTCCATCCCTGAGAAGCCGAGGACGTTGAGGTCCACCGCCGCCTCGTCGCGGATGCGGGCGATCTCGGCGGCGAGCAGCGCCTCGTCTCAGCCCGAGTTCAGCGCGATCTGGTTGTCCGCCAGCCGCAGGGCGCGGGCCTGCGCCTCGGTCAGGTGCGCGAGCCGGATCGCCGGGACCGCCGCCATGCCGAGGCGCCTCGCCGCCATCACCCGGCCATGGCCGGCGACCAGCACGCCGGCGGCGTCGACCAGCACGGGATTGACGAAGCCGAACTCGG
>JANWXJ010000237.1 GCA_025055335.1 Acetobacteraceae bacterium | reverse complement strand
GGGGTTTTGCCCGCCCCCGCCGCCGCTGGTAGTCTCGCGCCGCGATGCCTCCCGCCGGCCCCGACCCCGCCGGGCGCCCGCCCCGGCCCGCACCGGCATGAGCGGCGCGTCCCGCTACATCTTCCGCATGCTCGCGATCGGCCTCGTCGCCGTCACGGCTGGGCTCGCGCTCCTCGTGTGGCTCACCCAGTCGCTCCGCTTCATCCAGCTCGTGCTGGAACGCGGCCTGTCGCTCATCGTCTTCCTCGAGCTCACGGCGCTGATGCTGCCCTCCTTCCTCGTGGTGATCCTGCCGATCACCACCTTCATCGTGGTGCTGTTCGTCTACGGCCGGCTGATGACCGACCGCGAGCTCGTGGTGCTGCACGGCGCGGGGCTGTCGCACTGGCAGCTCGCGCGGCCGGCGCTGCTGCTCTCGGCCGTCTCGGCGGTGCTCGTGCTGCTGCTGCAGGCCTGGATCATGCCCGCGAGCCACAGCGCCTTCCGGGCCTGGCAGTTCGAGATCCGCAACGAGATCGCCGCGGTGCTGCTGCAGGAGGGGGTGTTCGCCCCGATCGGCAACGACATCACCGTCTATGCCCGGATCCGCGAGCGCGACGGCACGCTGCGCGGCATCCTCGTGCACGATTCGCGCGAACGCGGGGCGCCGGCCACCATCCTCGCCGCCGAGGGGCGGCTCGACGTCACCCCGGCCGGCCCGCGCGTGACCCTGCGCGACGGGGTGCGCCAGCAGATGGACCTCTCGGCCGATCCGCCGCGGCTTTCGGTGCTGCGCTTCGCCGAGAACACGCTCGACCTCGCCGGACGCTCCGGCCCGCAGGAGCAGCGCTTCCGCGACCCACGCGAGCGCACGATCGGCGAGCTGCTGAACCCCGATCCCGCCGAGCCCCTCTCTCCGCGCGACCGGCGGCGGTTCCTGGCCGATGCGCACCAGCGCCTCGCCTCGCCCTTCACCGCCGTCTCCCTCGCCCTCGTCGCGCTCGCCGCGGTGCTCTGCGCGCCGTTCCGCCGCCTTGGCGGGCTGCACTCCGCGGCGATCGCGGTCGGGGTGGCGGTGGCGCTGCTCGCGGCGGGGCTCGCCGCGGGCAACCTCGCGGTGCGCGATTCCGCCTTCCTGCCCCTGATCTGGGCGCATGCCCTGCTGCCCGGGATCGTCGCCGCCTGGGTCCTCTCGGGCGCGCCGGGCCTGCCGCGGGCGGCGGCGCCGCGATGACGATCGGCCTCACGCTCGCGCTCTATCTCGCGCGGCGCTTCGGCTTCGCCGCGCTCGGGATGCTGCTCGCGCTCTCCGCCCTCGTGTCGCTGTTCGACGTGATCGAGCTTTTGCGCCGGGCGGCGCAGCGGCCGGAGGTCGGGCTGTCGCTCGTGCTCGAGATCGGCGCGCTGCGGCTGCCCTTCATCGCCCTGCAGATCCTGCCCTTCGCCGTGCTGCTCGGCGGCATCCTGGCCTTCTGGCGCCTCACCCGCTCCTCCGAGCTCGTGGTGGTGCGCGCGGCGGGGGTCTCGGCCTGGGGGTTCCTCGCCGGGCCGCTCGCCGTCGCCCTCGGGCTCGGGGTGCTCGCGACCACCGTGCTCTCGCCGCTCTCGGCGGCCACCTTCTCGCGCGCCGAGCGGCTCGAGACCGCGCATCTGAGGAGCGGGGCTGGGCTGTCGGCGCTCGCCGGAGGGCGGCTGTGGCTGCGGCAGGCCGACCGCGAGCTCGATCCGGCAGGGGTGGCGATCCTCTCCGGCCGGCCGGAGCCGCGCACGGCGCGCGGCGAGTTCGCGCTGCGCGAGGTTTCGGTGTGGCGCCTCTCTTCGGCCGACCGGCCGCTCGAGCGGATCGAGGCGCCGCGCGCGCGGCTCGAGGGCGGGTTCTGGCGGCTCGAGGACGCGCGCCGCTACGGCGAGGACCGGCTGCCGCAGCGCGTCCCCCTCGTCTCGCTCCCGACCGACCTCACGCCTTCCCGCATCGAGGACAGTTTCGCCAGCCCCGAGACGCTCTCCTTCTGGGCGCTGCCCGAGTTCATCGAGGTGCTGGAGAACGCCGGCTTCTCGGCGCTGCGCCACCGGATCCACTTCCACTCCCTGCTCTCGCTCCCGGTGCTGGCGGCGGCGATGCTGCTGCTTGCCGCGGGCTTCGCCACTCGCGTCGCCCGCCGCGGGGGGGTGGGGCAGATGATCGCGGCCGGCGTCGCCGCGGGATTCGGGCTGTTCCTGCTCGACCGCATCAGCGCCGAGTTCGGCGAGGCGGGATCGCTCCCGGTGCTGCTCGCCGCCTGGGCGCCGGCCGGGGTCGGGCTGCTCGCCTCGCTCGGGCTGCTCCTGCACCTGGAGGACGGATGATCCCCCGCCTGCCCGCGCTGCTGCTCGCCCTGCTCTGCGGCCTGCCGGCCGCGGCGCAGCCGGGGCCCGGGCCGCGCGCCCCGGCCCCCGACCAGCCGGTGACCTTCACCGCCGGCGAGGTGGAGTACGACGAGCGCAACGACACCGTCATCGCCCGCGGCGGCGTCGAGGCGTGGCAGGCGGGGCGAACGCTGCGCGCCGACCGCATCGCCTGGAACCGTCGCACCGGGGTGGCCACCGCCGAGGGCAATGTGGTGGTGATCGAGCCAGACGGGCAGACCTACTACGCGGACCGCGCCGAACTCTCCGACGGATTCCGCGACGGGGTGGTGGAGAACCTCGCCGGCCGGCTGGCCGAGAACGCCCGCTTCGTCGCCGCGGGCGGGCGGCGCACCGCCGGCACCATCACCGACATGGCCCGCGTGGTCTATTCCTCCTGCGATCTCTGCCCCGAGGATCCGACCCGCCCGCCCCTGTGGCAGCTCCGCGCCCGCCTTGCCACCCACGACCGCGAGGCGCAGCGCATCCGCTTCCGCGACGCCTCGGTGGACATCGCCGGGGTGCCGGTGCTCTGGACGCCCTACCTCTCGGTGCCGGATCCCTCGGTGCCGCGGCAGTCGGGCTTCCTCATGCCGTCCTTCGGCGCCTCCCGCCGGCTCGGCGCCTTCCTCGAGATCCCCTACTACTGGGCGATCGACGACAGCCAGGACCTCACGCTCTCGCCGCTGCTCTCGACCCGGCTGCTGCCGCATCTCGGCGCCTCCTGGCGGCGGCGGTTCAATGCCGGGGAGGTCGCGGTCTCGGGCTCGGTCGGGGATCTCGAACGCATCTCCACCCGCGGCGAGCGCGGCGTGGGCGGGCATATCTTCGCCCGCGGCCGCTTCTCCCTCGACGAGACCTGGAGGGCGGGCTTCGACCTCAACCGGGCGACGTCCGAGACCTATCTGCGCGCCTACCGCTACGAGGCGCCGCGGGTGCTGCCCTCCACCGCCTTCCTCGAGGGGTTCTGGGGCGCCTCGGGCTACGCGCGGGCGGATCTGCGCGCCTACCAGAGCCTGCGCTCGCTCGACGACATCGCCCGCACCCCCTTCGTGCTGCCCAACATCTACGCCGAGTGGCACGGGCGCGACGGGCTGGGCGGCTTCCTGACGCTGGATGCCGGGGCGTTCTCCATCCTCCGCCGCAGCGGCACCGACACCCGCCGCGCCGCGGCGCGGGCGAGCTACGAGCGGCCCTTCCTCGACGGCGTGGGCAGCCTCTGGACGCTGCGGGCGCAGGCGGACGCCACCGCCTACGCCGCCGACCGGCTGGACCTTGCGCCGAACTTCTCCGACATCGCCTCCGCCTCGGGCGTGCGCGGGAACCTGCGCCTCGCGCTCGACTGGCGGCTGCCGCTCATCCGCCCCGACGGATCGGGCGGCAGCCAGATCGTGGAACCGCGCGTCCAGCTCGTTTCCGGGCCGCGGATCGGGCGCCAGACCCGGCTGCCGAACGATGACAGCCTGGATTTCGAGTTCACCGACGCCACCCTCTTCGCGCTCAACCGCTTCCCGGGGCGCGACCGGCTCGAGGGCGGCACCCGTCTCGACGCCGGGTTGCGCGCGGCATGGCTGCTGCCCGGCGGGCGCGGGGCGGAGGCCTTCCTCGGGCGGAGCCTGCGGCTGGCCGGCGGCTCCGCCTTCGATCCGGGCTCGGGGCTGGAGCGCCGGGCCTCGGACTGGGTCGCGCGGCTGTCGCTGCAGCCGACCTCCTGGCTGGACCTGACGGGGCGCGGCCGCTTCGACGGCGAGCGTCTCGACACCCGGCTTCTCGACGGCACGGCCACGCTCTCGCTCGGCCGCGTCACGCTGACCGGCGGCTATCTGCAGACCTTCCCGCTCGCCCAGCTCGCCCCGCTGCAACCGCGGCGAGAGGTGTCGGGCGGGGTGTCGGCGCGGCTGTCGGACACCTGGCGCGCCGGCGCCTTCGGCCGCTACGACCTCGAGCTGCGGCGCGGCGTCGCGGTCGGCCTGTCCGCCACCTACGAGGACGAGTGCCTCGTGTTCGACATCCGCTTCACCCGGCGCTTCGCCGAGGATCCCCTGACCGGGCGGGAATACACGAGCGGCACCGCCCTGCTGTTCCGAATCGGCTTCAAGACCGTGGGCGATCTCGGGCTCAGGCTGCTGTGACGCGGGCCGGACGGTTCCAAGGCGGCGGGTTCTGCTCTAGACCCC
>JANWXJ010000207.1 GCA_025055335.1 Acetobacteraceae bacterium | reverse complement strand
CACCGCGCCCCCACCCCCCCCCAGGAACGCCGAACGCTTCGCCGTGCCCGACAAGGGCCGGAAGATGCGGATCGCGACGCCCCGCGGCGGCTTCCGCATCGCCCGCAAGCCGGCCGAGGCTGAGGACGGCACGCTGACCCTGCCCACCCGCGTCGCCGAGGCGTGACCTGCGGCGCGAGCGGGCGTGCCGGACCTCGGCCCGGCCTTAAGGCCGCGGGCAGCCACCAGCCGTTCCGCGCCCGCGCCTCGCAGGCGGCGGTGGCGCGGGCGATCGGCGCGCCCGTCCCGGGCGTCCGCCTCGCCGTCGCGAAGGACGGGTCCGCCGCGGCCGGCGCCTATGGCGGCGTGCGGCTGCGGCCGGGAGGCGCGGCGCCCTCTTGACCGCGCCGAGGCAGGCCGGCGGCCCGCGGCCTCACGCCCCGCGCATCGCCCGCCACAGGCGCTTCAGGCCCTCCGCCTGCTGCGCGAGCCAGCCCCCGGTGGCGAGACGCTCGCTGCCCGTCGGGTCCCCGGTCGGGGGGTAGCGGTCGCGGCGGAAATCGGCGGTGCCGAAGATCCAGTCCCACAGCGGCAGCAGCACGGCGTAGTTCTTCCCCGCCTCCCCGGCCGAGAGCAGCCCGTGATGAAGGCGGTGGAAGCGCGGCGAGACGATCAGCCGTTCCCCGACCCTGCCGAAATCCAGCCGCACATTGGCGTGCGAGAGGCTTTCCGCCACCCGCAGCAGCAGCACGAGCAGCGGGAACTGCCCGGGCGGCACGCCGATCAGCGTCGCGATGCCGGCCATCCACAGCGCCGCCAGCACATCGTCCAGGATGTGGTTGCGGTCGTCGGTCCAGAAGGTCATCTGGCGCTGGGCGTGGTGCACCGAATGCAGCGCCCACCACCAGCCGAAGGCGTGCTGGAAGCGGTGCCGCCAGTACTCGCCGAAATCCAGCACCACCACATAGAGGGCGAAGGCGAGAAGCGGCGCCTCGCGCAGGGCGGGGATCAGCGTCTCGAGGGTGGGCGGCACGATGTCGTGGTCGGCGAGCCAGCCGTGGAACCCGGCCGAGGCCTGCGCCAGCAGCAGGAAGGACAGCAGCGGCAGAAGGCCGAGCCGGGCGATCGCGGTATAGACCACATCGGTGCGGATCGCCTTGCGGTCGGTGACGGGCTCGACCGGCCGCCACGCCTCGAGCGGCCGGCACACCGCCCAGGACACCGCCATGGACAGCGCGCCGAACAGCGCGAAATCCAGCCAGTCGTAGAAGTCGTCGGCCAGGTCCATCCACCCGGCGGCATAGAGCGCGGGCTGGACCGCGCCGGCGAAGACCAGCGTGCGGATCCCCTCCCACCCGTCGACGATCCAGGCGATCACCGGTGCACCCCCTCTGGCGGCAGGATGTCGAAGCAGAAGCCGCGCGCGATCAGCCCGTCGAGCAGCGCGGGCAGGATGCGCGCGAAGGGTTCGCTCCGGCTGCGCACGCCCCAGTGCATCACCAGCACCTCGCCGGCGCGGATCCGGCGGAGGTTGCGCGCAAGCAGCAGGGCGTTCGGGTGGGCATCGGCCGGCAGCTCGTCGCCGAGGAAGCCGCCCGCCGTCCATCCCTGGTGCGTCAGGCCGCAGCCGCGCGCCATCGCGAGCGCATTCGGCGTGACGATGCCGCCCGGCGCGCGCCACAGCGGCAGCACCACCGCCTCCGGCGCCATGGCGCGCAGCCGCTCGACCGGGGCCGAAAGTTCGCGGCACAGCGCCGCCTGGTCGAGAACCTCCGCCCCCTCGCCGCGGCGGCGCGAGGCGTAGCGCACCCGCCCCGGCGCCGGATCGCCGGTGAAGTACCAGTGGCGCAGCGTGTGGGAGGCGAAGGCGTGCCCCTCGGCCGCCCGCGCCCGCCAGAAGCCGGCCCAGCCCTCCGAAAGCTGGGTGTCGCCGCGGAAGGTCGGCTCGTCGGCCACGAACAGGGTCGCGCGGATGCCGCGGGCGCGGAGGATGGCGGCGATCTCCTCCGCCTCGCGCGACCAGCCGGTGTCGATCGTGAGGTAGAGCGTGCCGGCGCGGCAGTCTGCGGCGCGCGCGGGCGCGGCGGCGGCAAGGGCGGCGGCGAGCAGAAGGGCCAAGGCAGGAAGGCGGATCACTGCGGCCTCCCGCCGAAGGCTGGGGCGGGGCGCGCGGCGCCCGCCGCCTCGCGCGCAGCCGCTTCCCGCACCGGAGTGCCTTGCCCGCCCACGGCCGCCCGCCTCAACGCCCGACCCACAGGATGCCGTGCGGCGAACGCCCGACGCGGTGGATCACCTGCTCGCCCGTCTCGGGGTCGAGCCGCAGGATGCGGCCGATCCAGCGCAGCGTCGCCCACACCCGGCCCTCGCGGTCGAAGGAGAGGCAGTCTGGCCCGGCGCCCGGGAAGTCCCACGCCGCGCGCACCGCGAGGGTGGCGGAATCGATCGCGGTGATGCGGGAATCGACGCGGCTCGTGGCGTAGATCGTGGCGCCGTCGGGCGAGAGGAACAGGGCATGCGCGCCGCGGCCGATGGCGATGGTGCGCTCCACCGTTCTCGCCACCGGGTCCACCACCGCCACATGGTCGCGCCCCATGATGCCGACGAGCAGCCGCCCGTTGTGCCACAGCACCCCCGCAGGCTCGGGGCCGACATCCATCGTCCACAGGTGCCGCCCGCTCGCCACCTCGATCGCGGCGAGGCCGCGGCTGCCCTGCAGCGTGACGTAGACCACCGCGCCGTCCGGCGAGAAGGCGAGGTGCGAGGGCTTGTCCGGCATCCTCAGCCGGTGCTCGAGCGAGAGCGCCGCACCGTCCCAGCCGTAGATGTCCACCTGGTTGCGCCGGAGGCTGGTGACGACAAGCCGCCGCCCGTCCGGCGCGAAATCGAGGTGATAGGGGTTGGAGATGCGCTCGCGGCGGATCACCTCGCCGGTCGCCGGGCGGACGATCAGCATCTCGTTGCCGCCCGAATCGCCGATCAGCAGCAGGGACCGGTCGGGCGAGAGGACGAGGTGATGCGCTTCCCGCAGCACCGGGATGGGGCGGGCGGCGTCCTGGCCGGTGCGGGGATCGAGCACCTGGATGGTGGCGTCCCCCGAGTTGAGCACGTAGAGCAGGTCGGCGCGCGCGGTGGGCGCGGCGAGCAGCAGCAGGCAGAGGAGAAGGCGGCGCATCGGGCGGTCCGGAGGGCGGAGCGGAGCAGTGTTACCGCACCCCCCGCCGCGGGGCGAGGGGTGGCCCCGCGGCCGCGCCGCGCCCGGCGCTCAGCCCGCCGGCTCGAAGGCCAGGGCGACACCGTTCATGCAGTAGCGCAGCCCGGTGGGCGGCGGGCCGTCGGGGAACACATGGCCGAGATGCCCGCCGCAGGCGGCGCAATGCACCTCGGTGCGGACCATGAAGAAGGAGCGGTCGGTGCGGGTGCCGACGGCGCCCGGCAGCGCCGCCCGGAAGCTCGGCCAGCCGGTGCCGCTCTCGTATTTCGCGGCGGCGTCGAACAGGGCGGCGCCGCAGCCGGCGCAGCGATAGAGGCCCGGGCGCTTCTCGGCGTTCAAGGGGCTCGATCCCGGGCGCTCGGTGCCGTGCCGGCGCAGCACGCGGAACGCCTCCGGCGAGAGGGCGGCGCGCCATTCCGCCTCGGTCCGGCGGACGGGAAAGCCCGCCTCCGCCTCCTCGCCCATCAGCCGGCCTCCTTCCACAGATGGGCGAAGGCCTTGCGCGCCTTCGCCACCTTCGGCGCCACCACGGCAAGGCAGTAGCCGGCCCAGGGATTGCGGGCGAAATAGTCCTGGTGTTCCGGCTCCGCCTCCCAGAAGCGGGGCGCGGGCAGGAGTTCCGTCACGAGGGGCGCCGGCCACCAGCCGGCGGCCTCCGCCATCACGGCGCGGGCGGTCGCCTCCTGCCCGGGCGAGTGGAAGAAGATCACGCTGCGGTATTGCGGCCCGACATCGGCGCCCTGGCGGTCCTTCGTCGTCGGGTCGTGGATGGTGAAGAACACGCGCAGGATGTCGGCGTAGGAGATCAGGGCCGGATCGAAGCGCAGCCGCACCACCTCCGCATGGCCCGTCTTCTTGCCGCAGACCTGCTCGTAGCTCGGGTTCTCCACATGGCCGCCGGCGTAGCCGCACAGGCTCTCCGCCACGCCCTTCATGCCGCGGTACACCGCATCGAGGCACCAGAAGCAGCCGCCGCCAAGGGTTGCGATCTCCATCCCGCGATCCTTCGGTTGCGCGCCGCAGGATATGGGGCGGCGGCGCGGCCGTGCAGGGGTGCCGCCGGCGCCGGCGCGGGCTATGCTGCGCCGCATGACGGACCGCCCCGAAGCCGGGCCGGAGGGCGGCGCCTGGCACGCCGCGACGCCGGAGGCGACGCTCGCCGCCCTCG